>NZ_JBXWRL010000010.1:0-121189 GCF_059612885.1 Ruegeria sp. YKSD179
ATCAGGGCCAGCGGTCAGACGCACCGCGCAAACAGGCCGGACACAAGACCGCTTCTGACCACACACCCCTCACAAAAATGTCTTGCTTTGCAGGAGCCATCCACACAGGACAAAGCTGTGATTGGCTTTGCGCATCGCCAGTGAACCATTGTCAATGGACAATTTTGATTCGAATGATCCGCGAGCGCGCCCAATACTGTTGCCTCATTTTCGTCACATATTCAGAAAAATTGGAGACAAACGGCTATTCATGAAATCACTGTCAACAGAACCAAGACAAGTATCACCTTTCGCTTAATGGGTTGCCGCTTAACTGCCTAAATTTCGGGTTACACTATTTCATTCCCCCGGCGGAGGACTATTGAAATGCGATACATCCCAAAACTGCCTGATGTATTTGGCGAAGAAATAGACATTCTGGAATCTCTGTTTGGCGAGCTGCCACCGACGGGCAGCACACCGATGGTAGACCCAGCAGAAATTCTGGCATCCCTGTTTGACGAGCTTAGCGAGCAGTCACCGACAGATAACACACCGATGGCCGACCCAACAGAAATTTTCGATGCAGTCAGCTATAAAGCGCAGGGAATGCAGGGCTTGACCGTTGACCTTCTGACCGGTGCGTCAACGCGCGGCGTAAATTTCCGATCGGCAGCAGGCGAGACGGAGCTCGCGAACGCGATCCTGATGCCCGGTGGATACGACCATGATCACGACAGTGAAGAGCATCACCAAGATGAAGATCTGTACGGAGCCTGGAGCGGTGGAGAAATAGCGACGGCGGCGACGCCCGGTTTCGAATACAGCAACGTTGGTCCTCCTGCGGGTAAAGGCCCGAACAGGGGCGGCGGTGACAATACTGGAGGCGACAGCACCTCAAACACCCTGTACGCGACCTATACCAGCGGTCAGCAGGACACTGGTGAATTCGATTACTTCAATATTAACATTCAGTTCTACGGCGAGTGGTCTTCTGTCTATATGGACGCTTTCGCGGCCGCTGCGGATTTCCTGAGCTCCGTCATAGTGAGCGGACTGCGCGATGACACAGAATCCTTCAATACGTTCAGCACGGATTTGTTTACTGTAGACGATGTTCTGATCGAAGCGCGCCTACCTGCAATTGACCAAGAGGGCGGTATACTTGGCCGGGCTGGTGCCTACTCTGTACGCGAAGGTGGCACAGAAGACGAATACACGACCGTTGTTGGTGTTATGGAGTTCGATAGCGCCGATGCAGCCTCGCTGCTTTCAGATGGCACATGGGACGATACGATTCTGCACGAAATGATCCATGTGTTGGGCTTCGGTTCGCTATGGGACAATTTCTATCCGGACCTCGTTACGGTAACGGAGACAGTGAACTGGATTGCTGGGGAAGAAACCAGAAATCCGCGTGACGACATTGTGGAAGTCACTTCGACCGCTGTTTACAACGGTGCCGCAGGAACGGCCGAGTACCTTGCTGAAAAAGATGCGGCAATGCCGGACCAGCTCATTGTCGAAACTGACGGCGGCAGTGGTACGGCGTTGGCCCATTGGGATGAATTTGAATACGATGGCGAGTTGATGACTGGATATCTGAACTCCAACGCCAGCGACATGTATCTTTCGGATTGGTCGCTGATGGCGCTTGAGGATATCGGATATGACGTGACCGATGCTTTCGAAGGTGCCAGCAGTCAAAATGCACTAGCAGATGGTGTCGATCTGGAATCTGCCGATCCGCTTCTAGCATTTTATGATGCGGACGGAGGTGTACTCAGTTTTGCGTAACCGGAAACGTGGAAGCATTGAGCTTTCTGATCTGATACAAACAAAGACCGCAGGTTCGCTCATGCGGTCTTTGTCTATGGCTGTTTCGTAGAAAGAACGCCAGTTTAACTGAAATAGAACGACGGCTCCGGGCTCGACTCGGTCATCTGAGCGATTTGGTCAGATGTCCCCTAATGGACGGATAGCAGACCCAACGTTGCAAAACGCCAACCTCTGCCTTGCGGACAAAACGGACCTTAATCTTTTAGGGGCCCACAAGTTTAACCAACCGAGAAGGCTTTTCTTGGTGGTGCCTGCGTCAACATTCCTGCAATCTACAAGAGTCTCTGCGTTCAAAGCATGCATTTATTGATTTGAAGCGAAATGCATTCGTCGACCGAAACAAGAATAGATACGCGCGTGTAGGTCCAATTGAACGTCAAAACGACCAAAGTTCGGTGGTGCTCCAAACAGCGCATCCGACAGCGAGTCTTTCTGAATTTCTTAGTTTACAAAATCCCTCAACACGCGGCCTGCATTAACTTGAGTGCGAGAACCATTGTGCATCGCGAGTGCGCCGTTGACTAGAACGTGAGCAATTCCTGTCGCATAGCGTCTTGGGTTTTTTGCAGTTGCATTGCTCGCGATGTTGGCCTGATCAAAAACACAGATGTCGGCTTGATAGCCTGGAATCAATCGGCCACGGTTTTTTAAGCCCAATCGGTCAGCGGGGATCGAAGTCAATTTCGCTATGCCTTCGGCAAGGGTCAACACCTGTCGATCCCGCACAAAGTACTGAAAGAACCGCGCCGCCCAACCATACCCCGACAACGAGCCGACGTGGTCCTTCAATATGCCTTCGTTTGCAATGGCCACCGTGTCGGAGATGACAGCGCATTCCGGTTGGTCGAGACAGAGTTCTAAATCCGAGTTTCGGAACGACTTGGACGACCACATGCAAGCCATTAAGTTCTCGCCTTCTTCAAGCAAGATATCGAGTACAGCGTCGTAGGGGTGACAATTGCGCATTCGTCCTATCTCAGCAAAATCGGCGCCCACGATGTCTTTGTTCACAGTCGCGTTCAACAACACGATATCTGACCACTTTTCCGCCTTCACAATCAACCACATGGGTTGCGGGTTGGCTTTTATCTTCTCGCGACACTCCGGGTCAGCCAAACGTTGCAGAACATCGTCAAGCCTTCCGGCCTGCGCCCATTTTGGAAGGATGGCGGCCATCAACGTATGGTTCCAGTCGTGCGGGATGACGTCGAATGCAATGTCGCAATCATGGTTGCGTGCCACATCAATCATCTCAAGCGTGTGTTCCATCGCGTAATCTGGCGCACCAAACTTGGGCTGGATATGGCTGATCTGTAGCTTGGCTCCTGCTTGGCGGGCGGTTGCGATGGCTTCGGCAAAACCCAGGTCGTAGTGAGTGTCGCGGTTGCGAACGTGTGTTGCATAAAGGCGTTTGTGTTTTGCCGCGATCTCGCACATCGGCACTAGGTGTTCCGGTGCGGCGAGACTGCCTGGAAAATACTCCAGCCCGGATGAAAACCCACCCGCGCCCTCGTCCATGCAACGGTCGACCAACCTTGCCATTTCTGCCACTTCGTTTGCTTCTCCCGGGTGCAACTCATCCCCCAAGACGGCACGATGAATCGTACCATGACCCACAAACGCCATTACGTTGACACCGAGTTCCGTACGATCCAGCACTTCCAGATAGTCCCCAAATCCCAACCACGTGTCGTGCTTGGCATCGGCGGTGTACCAAGGTGCCACTCTCCGAATATCGCCCGCGGAGTTTACTGGTGCACAACTGATCCCACATTGCCCGATCACCTCTGTTGTAACGCCTTGATGAACTTGGCTTTCTGCGCGCCCGTCCGCGATGAGAGTGAAATCTGAATGCGTATGCATGTCGATAAAGCCAGGCGCAACTACAAGACCTGAAACATCTATAACGTTAGCTGCGTTGTTAACGTTCAATTCGCCGTTGGCTTCGATTGCGACAATCACTTCGCCTTTGATGCCCACATCCCCGCAAACACCATCTGTTCCCGATCCATCAAATACAAAGCCGCCTCTAAGAACTAGATCGTACATTCGGTCTCTCCTACTTTGCCTCCCCGTAGAGCCAATTGGGCAAAAAAGTGGTTAAATCTGGGAAAAAGATCAGTATCACCATTCCGATGACGTAGGCCAAAATAAATGGCAAAACGGCAACGGAAATTCGCTCGATCGAGATTCCAGAGATTCGCGCGGCCACAGTCAAGTTTGCCCCCAACGGCGGCGTCAAGAAGCCGATTTCGCAAGTAATGACTGTGAAAATCCCAAACATCACTGGATCGACACCCAGGGAAACGACCAATGGTAAAAACACAGCGGTGAACAGAACGATCTGGGCTAGTGATTCCATGAACGTTCCAATGAAAATGTAAAAGATGCCGATCAGCAAAAGCACGAGAAATTTGTTCTCGGTAATCGATGTGATACCGTCTTGCACCGCGGTGGGCACGTCATAAAACGCAGTCAATTGTCCGAAAGCTAGCGTCGGCGTCAACAGGATTAGAATGCCGGTCAGCAGTGCCGTAAATCGGAGGGCTTCTATTACTTTTTTGAAAGTCAGTTCACGATAAATGAATAGACCAACGAAAAGTGAATAAAAAACCGCGACTCCGGCCGCTTCAGTCGGTGTGAACGCGCCGCCGTAGATACCACCGAGTATAAGAACCGGGGCGCCGATCGACCACTTTCCGTCCCAAGCGGCATGCAAGAATGGACCCCAGGAAAACGGATCTCCGTCCCCGCCATAACCGCGCTGGCGCGATATAATGTAGGTCGCGATCATCAGCAGAACTGTCACCATAACGCCCGGAATCAGTCCGGCCAAAAACAGGCGAGGGATCGAAGTCTCGGAAACAAGGCCATAGATAATCAAGAGATTGGAGGGAGGGATCAGGCTACCCAACGCTCCGGCGCTTGCGGTGATTGCTGCAGCAAATGGAACATCGTAGCCTTCACGACGCATCGCCGGCACGGTAACCGAACCGATGGCAGCTGTTGTTGCTGGCCCCGACCCTGAAAGGGCCGCAAAAAGCATGCAAGCAAACACAGTCACCAGTCCCATAGAGCCGCGGTAGGCACCTACAAGGTTAGTAGCGATGGCGATCATCCGGTTGGCCATACCCCCTACTTCCATTAACCTTCCAGCGAGCACAAAAAGCGGGATCGTCAGCAGCGGAAAAGGCGTGAGGCTGCCGTAACCGGTTTGAGCCATCAGCGTATACGGAATGTCGATAAGGAAAAGCGCAAGGGCGGTTGTCAGACCAACTGATACGAATAGGGGCACACCCATGATCGTTAGAACTACGAATGCAACCGCGAGGATCATCAGTGGGCTCATAACTGATGCTCCTGATCCTTGGTGGTTTCTTCCCACTCTTCTTCAAGCATTCCAGGGAGGCCGTTTCCTCCCTCTCGCCACCAGGAAATGTATGTCTGGATCAGCCTAATCAGCATCAAGCCATAACCGATGATTAGGATGGTTTGTGGATAAAACTGGTTGATGCCAAGCGACGGGCTGGTTTCAGGAAAACGCCAAAAAACATAGAGGTAATCCCAGCTAATGCGGACCATGAAAATGCAAAAAAAAGCCCAGAGTAAGTCGGCGAGGAAAATGATCACTCGGCCGATACGTTCGGGCATTGCTTTCACGCCTACAACGATGCGTATATGGAAACGTTCGCGCACGCACAGTGAAGCACCCATGTAAACCGCCCAAACCATGCAAATAGCGGCAGTTTCTTCGGTCCAGTGCAACGCAACTTCGAAGGCGTAACGGGCGATCACCTGAGAAAAAACGGCGACGGCAATCACCGACAGGCAAACACAACAGATTACTTCCTCAAAATGACGTTCTAGCCATTTGAGCGCTGGCATACTCGCCTCCCCGTTTAGTCATTGTTGTCGAAAAAAGGGGCGCCTCGACGCCCCATTTCGTGTTTTGCGGTGCGGCGGTCAGTTTGCGGCAGCCTGAATCGCTTGGACTAACGCGACGAAGTCATCGCCGCGCTTAGCTGCGAAGTCCGCCTGGACCTGTTTTGCTGCTTCGACAAAATCGGCCTTGTCCGGATCGGTGCGCGCCATTCCGCCTTCCGAAACTAGCCACTGACGAACTTCTTCGGTCTCAGCGGCAAATTGGCGGGACAGCTCGTCGCTGGCCGCCTGTGCTGCTTCATAGACCCAGTTCCGCTGTTCGTCCGACAGCTTGCTCATAAAGTTTTCCGAGGCAAAGAGAGGTGCGAAGGCTACGAAATGTTCAAGGATCACCAGATGGGGTTCGAACTCGTAGAATTTCATGTCGCGGATAAAGGTTGTGCCGTTATCACCACCGTCAACGGTACCGGTCTGCAGTGCCGTCGGTGTTTCCGACCACGCAAGCGGAACGGGGTTCGCACCGAAAGCTTCGAATGTGGCTATCATAACCTCGTTCTTAGGAACGCGAACTTTTAGACCCGCCATATCGGCCATCGAATTTACCGGACGCACAGAGTTATAAAAATCGCGATACAGCGCTGGCCCGAATGCCAGCATGTGAACGCTGGTTGCTGCCTGAAGCTGATCCTTCATCATCTGGCCAACCTCACCTTTGAGAACGTTTTCGAGATGATCGCGGTCCTGGAAGATGTAAGGCAGAACGGTGACATCCATCAAAGGCCAGTGTGGCGAGACGTTATTCGCCGTAATGAAAAATCCATCAACTGTGCCCAGTTGCATAGCCTTGAACGCTTCATCTTCGCTGGAAATCTGGTTACAGCACCGCAGTTTGACCTCCATTGTGCCACTGGAACGCTCTGCTAGCTCTTCTTGAAACAGCTTCCCGAAACGACCATAAATAGACTCCTCTGGCGCCCCAAATCCCACATTCATCGTCACATCGGCCGCCGCCGCGGGCAGCGCCAATAGGCTAACAAACAACGCCCCAGCGGTCGCTTTCATCACAGATCTTCTGATCATTTGAACCTCCCATTTTAGATGCAATCGGCTTTTCTACTCGTATGCATCGGGTACAGCCGACCATGCCGTGACTACTCGCGTCAAGCGATTTGGTTTAGTTGCACGTAGACGAAATGCGAAATTACAGCCAATCTGATCTGAGCGAGGTTGTTAAAAATGAAGGATATAAAGGTAATCAAAGCGCGCAAAATCCGAACAATGGATAGCGGTCGACCTGACGCCACCCATGTCGCTGTTAGTGACGGTCGAATACTAGCGGTGGGAGACGCGGATTGTGCCACTCAATGGGGCAGTTTCACTGTTGACTCAAGCCTCTCGGACGTGGTTCTCGTGCCGGGTTTCGTCGAGGGACATGCGCATCTAATGGCCGGCTCTATATGGGACCATACCTATGTCGGTTATCATGACCGAACAGATCCTAATGGCGTACTATGGCCCGGTATTTCCTCAACTGAGAAGATGATTTCGCGCCTAAAAGCGGCAGCAATTGCAGCGCCGGAAAATGAACCAGTGTTCGGATGGGGATTTGATCCAATTTTCATCGCGTCCGAACGTTTAAGCCGTGCCCATCTGGATCAGGTTTCGCTGGATCGGCCAGTAGCCGTAATGTTTTCAAACTTTCATCTGCTATGTGCAAACTCAGTTGCATTGCAATTGGCTGGCTACGATGAGCGTACCCTTGCCGAAGGAGTCGTTAAAGGAGACGATGGTTTGCCTTCGGGCGAGCTGCAGGAAATGGCGGCGATGTTTCCTGTCTTGCGCCGAATGAACATTGATTTTCGAAGCCTGTCTCAAAGCGAGCAGGCAATGCGAAGTTACGGGAAAATTTCTGTTCGTGCAGGCGTCACGACGATTACTGACCTATTGTCTATGATGGAAGGAGACGATCTTAAGCAAATGCTCAGCATTACGGGTCAAGACGATTATCCGGTTCGCGTTGTACCCGCGATTGCAGCCAACGGAACACCCGAACAAGTCGCGGAAAAGGCGCTGGATTTAAAGACAAAGTCTACGGACAAACTACGTTTAGGTTCGGTTAAGTTAATGACTGATGGGTCAATACAGGGCTGGACGGCTCGCGTGCGCTGGCCCGGCTACATCGGTGGAAAGCCAAACGGTTTGTGGAATGCAGCACCGGACGAGATCTTTGCAATGACGGCTGAACTGCAGTCCCGCGGCATCCAAATGCATATTCATGTCAACGGAGATGAGGCGGCGGAGGTTTCGCTTGATGCTCTCGAAGCGGCGGCGAGGAAAAACCCATGGCCAGGCGCGCGCCACGTGCTTCAACATTGTCAAATGATGGACCGAGCGCTTTACCATCGCGCGGCCGAACTTGGTGTTGCATGCAACATCTTCGCGAACCACCTCTGGTATTTCGGAGACCAACATGTGGCCCTGACCATTGGCGCCGATAGGGCAAATCGCATGGACGCAGTTCGGACAGCGCTCGATGAAGGAGTTTGCTGCGCAATTCACTCTGATGCGCCAGTCACACCCTTGGGGCCGCTTTTCACAGCGTGGTGCGCCGTGAATAGGCAAACAATGTCAGGAAACGTATTGGGCGAGGCCGAGCGCATTTCAGTGTACGAGGCGCTGGAACTAATCACACTGGGCGCAGCGCGTACGTTGAAATTGGACAGCGAGATCGGAAGCATCTCTCCAGGTAAACGTGCGGATTTTGCAATACTTGAAGATGACCCACTAACAGTTGAAAAGACGCGGCTTAAGGACCTGTCCATATTGGGCACTGTCTTTGGCGGGAAGGTTAACCTGATATGAAACCCCTTCCTCTTTCGGTCATCGGTGGATACTTAGGCGCTGGAAAAACTACCTTAATCAATCGGCTTCTAGCTGCGGACCATGGGTTGCGGTTAACAGTTTTAGTTAACGATTTTGGAGCGATCAACATCGATGCCAGGCTGTTGAAATCGGGCAGTGCGGATACCATCGAACTAACGAATGGCTGTGTCTGCTGCACGTTATCGGGCGATCTGTATTATGCGGTTGGCGATATCCTAAATAGAAAGGACAGGCCAGATCACCTTTTGATCGAAGCCAGCGGAATATCGGACCCAGCAAAAATTGCTAATGTGGCATTAGCCGAAATGGACCTGCGATACAGCGGTGTTCTGACAGTTATTGATGGGTTGAACTTCCCACAGTGTTTTGCCGATCACAGAATTTCTTCGCAAGTCGCTGCGCAGGTAAAATGTGCAGACATCCGGGCGATCAGTAAAACAAAGGAACCGAGTACAGAACTGACAAAAGCGCTGGAAAATGCGGGCGTGACCCATTGGCTCGACGCCGACGACATTGATGCTATCCAGCATGCTCTTTTCGAACCCTCTTTGCAGAGAGTTTTGGAACCGTCCATACAGCTTTCGCACCCAAGTTACGCGACTTGGTCATCCAAGAACTTGGCAGCAATATCGGAAACCGATCTAAGATCGCTGATGTCTCTGGTGCCTAAAGGTACCTTGCGATTGAAAGCTATTTTGCCAGATGTTTCGGGCGGATGTCTTGAGGCGCATGTGGTTGGTTCGATTCAGGAGATTCACAATCGGTCCGACTCCCAAGCTCCCGGAATCATCGCAATTGGGATGAAGAACGAATTGAGACCGGGCGAATTGGAGGACTGGTGGAATTCAGGAATGCCTGCGTTGCGCGGTGAAATATAGGTTTTCCGCTAGGTTTCTAAATGATTGAAATTTTTTCCTGCAAATTCAATCTTCTGCGACTGCGAGCACCCGTGCGAGCCTTCTTTCTCGCAACTCAGACCACCCATGTTTAGCTTAATTGATTATGCGCTGCACCTTTATACATTAGACGCAATCAAACGTCCGGATTGGGCTCAGAACAGTCGTTCGCTGCGTTTTGCACGAATAAGCGCATACAATTACGGTTGCAGTTGAAACCGAACAAAACCATCTAATCTTCATCTGGTCTATGAAAGGGACTTTAGGACCTCGTCGGTGAAAGCCTTCTCCGCGGGGGGCTTTGACCGACTAAGCAAACAACATCGATTGTCCTAACCAGGCTTCGATGCAATGAGGCTTAAAAACGACATGAAGCCGAAAAAATGGCCCTGTCCGATCCTGGCCGCCGCCTCAGCTTTTAAGGCGTCGGCAGTTTCCTGGGTCATAAGCCCACCACCAGCCATAACGTCCGCGCCTCTTGCAACAACAGTGCGGAAGTACGGTGCATCCCCTTCTGCAAGGTAAGCGTGTCCTTCTACCTTTCCGATCTCAAATCCGGCGTCAGAAACCAAAGGTGTAAAACGCCGAGTCAGCCACAGGTCGTGGACATGTTCGCGTATGAACCATTGCACGACCGCATCAAGCGGATCGTTATCGAATAGAGCTACCGAGGAAGTATCGTAGTCGCCGTCGAAAATCGCCAGTGTTCCACCTGGTTTGAGTATGCGGAAAGCCTCTTCAACAGCCTTCTCGGGTCCAGGTACATGGCAGAGTACTGTATGCAGAACAACAAGATCGAAGCTTTCATCTGGCAAACCGGTGTTACGCGCGTCGCCCTGCCGAAATTCCAACCCTTGGACATCTTTGTGCAGCTCGCGTGCCCGGGTTACCATTACCGGTGAGAAATCGAGGCCGAGTACGTCTCCGCAGTCAAATACCTCAATCAGATCGCGGGCGAGATGGCCAGTTCCTGACCCTAAGTCGACTGCTTTTGCACCCTTCGAAATATCCGTATCGCCGAGATAGCGGTGCCGCATACGGATCTGCGCGGGCTCCGTGGACCTGGCTTCCATAGCTGCGGCAATTGCCAATTGAACGTCATCGTTAGCCTGATCAATTGTTGAGTAAGGGTCGGCCATAGCATTGCCTCCATTTTCAAATGTGAAAATCTTGGTTAATGAATTACCGATAGGCAAGCCCTAGCATTTTGGTCTGCTTCGGGCTCGAAGCGGTCGTTCGCCGCTACTTGCTCGTGTGACTGCTTTGCGGACGAAGCCGCCGTTAGCCGCACCGCAGCACCTTTGGCCTGCATGAACGACCGCTTCGCGGACCAAGCGGACTTGAGCGTCACGTGCCAGACCTAACAAAGCCCAGCGATTTATCGACGACGTTCTTCAGAGTTTTGCCGTGCGTAAAGCGATCAAAGTTTTCAAAAAATTGCCTAGCTATCTCGCAAATGTGCGCTGTATCGCGGCGCAAAATATGCTGTGAACGCCTTTACCTCAGGTCGACGATAGGCGGACGGATTCACCAATAGCCAAACGGTTGATCCTAAATCTGCAGGCAACTCGATACAGTGTACGAGTGAATCGTCGCTTTTCATGAAACGTGTTGGGAGAGTTCCAATGCCGGCCCCCATTTGAACTGCTGTTTCCATCGACTTGATGTCTTGGCAGGTCATCGCAATCTGATCTGAATCGATGCGTTCAAACAACCAATCATTCAATGAAACAAGTCTCTGGTTTCCACCAAAAACTAAAAATTTGTGCCCACCCATTTCTGTTTCTGAACGCGGTAGATCAGATTTGGCTGCGTAGGACTTTGACGCAAACAAAGAATGCGTAATGGTGGCTAATTTTCGGCAAATCAACGATGGCTCGTCGATTTCCTTGGTTGCCCACCTAATTGCGATGTCGACTTCTCCTGCCGATATGTCGAGGGCCGCGTCACTCGGGATCAATTCGAAGCTCGCACTCCTGTAGCTTTCGACAAAGCCTTCGAGCATTGCGGAAAGGCGCGGATTAAATGCGTCGGTCACTGCCGTTATTCGAATGGTGCGAGATTGGGAAGACACCAGCCGAGCGGCGGTCGCATCCAATGCTTTCGCCGCGTCCTCAACCGCTTCGGCGTTTGAAACCAGCGCGAGAGCGTCCTTGGTCGGGTGAAAACCCTGCGTGCTGCGTTCAAACAAAACCAGGCCCAGTGTGTGCTCCAATACCTCTATCCGTCTTGCGACGGTTGGCTGCGCCATCCCTAAAGTCTTGGAGGCCGCCAGTGTAGAGCCCGTTCTCAGCACGGCAAGGAAAACGCGCACGTCTGAAAGGTTAGCAAAAACGCTCTTCATTTTTGTAGAACAACACAACATTACCGCGGATACCAGCGCAATCCTCCAAACCTTAGGCTTACCCCAACGCAACGAGAGGACAGACCGATGACACTTACGTTCCCGATTTTTGGCATTTCAGGTCTGCTAGGAGTGTTTCGAACGAATGTGGTGAAACCCGCCACTAAGAGCACCCCAGAACATGAATTGGCCTATGAAGAACGCGCTTTTCTGCGAGAGCTGATCGCACGAAACCCAGAAGCCCTTGAAAACGATCAGGCGGTCATGGCGATGATGACCCAATACCCAAGAAGCTTTTGAGCAACAACTATCGACGGCGGGAGAGTTAGTTATCGCCGACGGCAGATTTTCAAATAACCAACTGTAGGCGTGCAAAGCTTCCGCCGGAAGCTGGATGTGGCTGAACTGAAGAACAGATACGATGCCACCAGTGTCTTCTTGAATGTTAGGTATTCATTTTGAAAATTTGGATAGAAACCAAATAGGCTGCTGAGGCCCAAATTACACATCTATTGTTACTCTAAGGAATGGTCGCGATGTTATTAGCGAGACGTTGCAAAGTCCGCTTTCTGCGCATTGCTGTAATTGGGGCATCGCGCAGCATTGGTCAAAGTGGCCTCGGTGCAGACGTTCGGCAGAATTCAGCGAATGTCTGCTACGCGGACATAGCTGCATTAGTCGCTAGGCAATCCTAATTCGACAAGTGTCTCAAGCGCATCGAGATCGTTCTCATACCATTCCGGCCAGCTTGGCTGAAGAAAGGCGTCCCTGTAATTGTCTTTTGTCAGTTCCGGACGTCGCTGCAGCGCTGCCGAAAGATGCTTTTTCGCACGATCTGTGAATCCCATTCGCACACAACCCACCGCGCAGATCATAAATACGAACCAAGGCGCATTTGTGTACCTGCACGCCGCTTCCATGTCTGCAATATAGGCGTCATCAGGGACCAAGCCGTTTTCGACCCAGCGCCCCAAGGCGGAAAAGAAATGGTACATTGTGGCGCGCGGATCCTTGGGGTTCAGCTTGAGGCATTCCTGCGCGCTTCTGAGCATCAGGTCCCCATCTGTGGCGGGATCGAACAAGCTTACCATGCACATCGCATAGTGGCACTGAACATTGTTTGGATTAAGCGCAAGGGCGCGGTTCACCGAGACCGATCCATCGCGCGGCTCTCCCGCCATTGCCAGCAAGACACCCAGTACGAGATGCGCCACTTCCTGTCGGTCGTCCAAATCCAATCCGCGTTTCACGCTGTCAATCGCGTTCTTGAGTTCCGACGCGGGATCCTTGCTCCACCCTGATCCAAGGCGCACCCACCCATTGCGCGCCAACATCACATGCGGATCGGCAAAGGTAGTGTCGCTCTCAATTGCTTTCCGGAAAAAGGTGTCGGCGGTGTCTATCGCCTCGGGCGTGAATTTCACTTGTTCGGAAATCCCTCTTTGGCACATTTCCCATGCTGTGAGGCTCTCAGAGGGTTTCTTACGCGCCAACGTTCGTTCATGGGCGCCCAATTCAGGTTCGACAGCCGTGACGATGGCAGCGGTCAACTCGTCCTGAACAGCAAAGAGATCATCTAGAGTGCGGTCCCATTTATCGGCCCAGACATGGGATCCGGTTTCCGCCTCGATTAACTGGGCGGTCAAGCGCACCCGGTTGCCCCCACGCCGTACGGAGCCTTCGACGACATAGCGCACGCCCAATTCGCGCGCGACCTGCCTGATATCGGTCGCGGTGCCCTTGTAAACAAAGGTCGAGTTCCGGGCGATGACAAATAGATTTCGGAACCGGCTGAGTTCGGTAATCACGTCTTCGACGATTCCGTCGGCGAAAAACTCCTGTTCGGGATCCGAAGACATGTTGTCGAATGGTAGAACGGCAATCGAGGGGCGCTCGGTTTTTTCTTCTTGCACTGGCGCATTAACGCCGTTGATCTCGACCCGCCAAACCTCGACCGGTTCGGGGATGTTCTTGACCATTTGCTGGCCAAGTTCGGTCATGGGGGCATCAATCTTACCACGAAGCTGGTCATGGACGCTGCGCGAGATGCAAATCCCGCCCGGCGGCGCGAGGCTCTCCAACCGTGCCGCCACGTTGACGCCGTCGCCGAGGATGTCATCGCCGTCTTCGACAACGTCGCCGACATTTATGCCGACGCGAAAGCGCAGGCGCTGGTCCGCGGGGCCGGTTTCACGCGCCACCATCTGTTCCTGGACTGAAATCACCGATCGCATGGCTTCGACCGGCGAGGGGTATTCGACCAAGATGCCATCGCCCATCGTCTTGATGATCCGCCCGTTGGCTTCGGCCACCGCCGGGTTAATCACATCGCTCCGTGTTGCGCGCAAACGCCGGATAACGCCTTCTTCATCGATAGCCATCAGACGAGAGTATTCCGCCAAATCGGCGGCAACGATGGTGGTAAGTCGACGTTGCATAAGAAACTGTCGCAGTCGGATACGCCTAATTCAACAGTTAAAATGTTGAACCCTACGCAATCATAGGATTGGCCAATTCTAAACCAATACTGCTTTGGGCTCGAAGCGGACGTTGGCCCAAAATCGCGAATGACCTTTACGCCGACTAAGCCGCCGATAAAGTCAACTTCGCAAACTTCCGCTTCGGCTCCTAGTCACTGAAACGTGTTGGCCGCTTCAGATAGCCTAAAACGGTGGGGAGTGTGCTAGAGTGCAGCAATGATGAACAACGACATCCCGCTACTGAATGCTGTACGATGTTCCATGGGCGACCCGAAGGCGCAGGTTCTTAGTTGGAACCGACGTGCCCTAGCTGAAGGCTTTGCCGACGCGATGGCCGGAGGCGAGGGGCTCATTCTCCATAGTGGAACGCTCGCGACAAATGGGGTCGAGCGGGCGTATCAACTCGTTGAAAAGGTTTGCCGGGTTATGCCGCCCGGGCGTGAACCGGGGTCGTGGCTCTACTGGAAGCGCGAAGCGCAGGCATATGCCTCAGGACTACTTGATGGCCCTTTTTCCGGCATCCGGGCACCTGACTGCTATGGCGTCACTTATACGCGTGAGCCCTCTGCGCGTGTTTTTGTAGAAGCTGTAACAGACGAGCAGCCTGAATGGTCGGCTGATACCCATGTTCACGCGGCGCGCGCCTTAGGTTCGTTCTCCGCAAGCGTTGCGGGCACGCCGGACACTGAACGCCATAATTGGATGGCAGTAGGACGGGCCCACAGTTGGACAGAAATTGCCGCAGACATATTGAACGATCCAGTTACTCTGAAAGATGATGTTGTTCTCAGACGCTGGCTCGCCGGGCCAAATCTTGCTAGAACTAGGGACCTTTGGAATAACATTGATCTCCTTCAGGCGGCACTGTCGGACCTTCCCAAATGTTTTTGCCACCACGATGCTTTCAACCGCAATCTGTTATTTTGTGAAACAGATGAGGGAGAATCAGAAATTGTCGCCATCGACTGGGCATTCGCTGGCTATGGTGTTGTTGGAGAGGACCTTGCCGCCGCTGTTGGAGCATCGTTGATGTTTCTGGATACTAAATCGGAATGCGCGAGCGACCTGACTGAGCGCATGTTTTCCAGCTATCTGTGTGGGTTGCGTGATGAGAATTGGGCCGACGTATCGGCGGATGTTCGTCTTGGTTTCTGCGCAACCATAGCGATGATGTTTGCATTGGGCGCCATTGGCCCATGGTTGCCGCTTTTACGTGACCCCGAGCTTGAGCCAGTTGTGAAGGGCATCACCGGAGCCGATCCTGACCAGTTCATCGAAAATCTTTCCAAAATTCAGGAACACTTCCTAGACCTCGGCGAAGAAGCAGTCGCGCTAACTGGCGGCTGAAAACTTAGCGCGGTGCCAAAATGATATGCGTCGCATTAGCTCAACGCATAAAGGACATGCCTATGGTGTACTGTGAAAACGAAGTCGTTCGGACAACGCGCAGCATCGGTCATTTGGGCTCGCAGCCGCCGTTCGCTGCAGCTTGCATGAACGTCTACTTTCGGCAGATCCAGCCGTTGGCCAGTCTTCTTTCCAGCGACCGGCTTGCGGACGAAGCCGACCCTGAAAATTAAAAGATTAAGCCCCTTCGAGTTGTGGGCATTTTGTAGTTATTTTGACTGACTGAGTTGCTTGTCCATCTCAGGAAATGACGCCGCCCAGAAATCCGCCAAAAACGCTGAAGCCTCTTGTTCGGAGATTTCCGAACGAGTTCCGCCGGTATCCGTTGCCACTCCCATCGTGTAACGCAGGTTAGTTCCACCTTCTGTTTCCGTCAGGTGGTACGTCTCAGGTAGACTTATACCCGGACGAGCAGGGTCCTGAATACGCGTTGAAAAATAGTCAAACGGTTCCCAATCTGTAACTCGGTAAAAAAAGTCCGCTAGTTCATGAGCGCAATGATAGTCGGACCCTGGGTCTATTCGGGTTATCGACTGTTACAGTCTTGATCCGGTCCATCCAATTTTGCTTGTGCTCGGGAGCAACGAGAGCCTCCCAAACTACTGCAATGGGGGCATTAAAATGGTATCGGAACGTCCACACACCATCTTCTTCGTTGAGGAAATAGCGATCGCGACTAGCCCGTAACTTTTCCCATGATTTCGCCAAATCATAGACCTTCATATCGACTTCGCCGAAATGTTCAAAATCCTGCGAAAAAGGCTCCATAACATCGCCGACGTCCATGGCATTTGCGGCCGCATCGCTGAACAAGGCATAGCTGCGAATACCAGTACAATGGGTTACATCAGTCTTGGTCATCCTGTGGACAAGAATAACATCGGCCCCGGATATGTCTTTGGTCGGACCCAACTGCAATTCATCGAATTGACCGTGATGAACGATTATTTTGAGATCCAGATTGCCGACATTGGCGCAAGCACGGCATGGGCATGTCGTGTTGGCGATTATGTCCTGTCGCCTGAGCGCAAATGCGTTGTAGAGATTTTCGCAGATAGTGAGAAACGTCTCTCCTGATGGGAAATCCTGTCTTGTCGAATAGGCCAAAACGGCGTCGCCTTCAGTTTTCCAAAAGTGCAGTGGGTCTCCAACTTGCTCAAGCAATGCTCCCAGCAGAGATTGCAAGATGGGATTGGCATGATCCATTTCCGAAGATGTCAGGAATTGTGTGTAGCCGGTGACATCTGCAATCAGCAAATAACCTGTGTGTGTTGTTGTCATCGGCTCCCCCTGATTGAGAAAAAGATACAGTGCGCTCATTTTAGTTGGAATTTTTACTCAAACAACAACCATGCCCGCATTGGACTCAACGCGGTCATCTGAGTCTTTCAGACAGATGACAGCTTAGGAACGGATAGCGGTCATTGTTGGTGGTCATTCCGAGAAATTTCGCCTGAAGGTCTGCATTTACCAGCACCAGACATTCGTTGAAATCTTCTGAACGGCAGAATTGCGGACGGAGCTGCCGTTTGGTGTTGGTGACCTCATGTCCGCTTTCGCGGTATCTCAGGTGACTTTGATCCTGCGCGGCTGTCAGATTTGACATTGGTCAATGCAGCCCAGCTCTTTGCTATAGTTAAAAATTAACGACTTTTCCGACGCGGGATACAAAACGAGAAATGCCAGAAAACATGCATCTTAGTCTTCATAAAGCATTAGGGTATTTGATTGGTGGACTCTGGACAGGTTGGGGCGGACGTACGCGAATAGAAGCCAAGCAACTCCGCAACCTGCGGCGCCTCGTGGATAAGGCGCGTGGTGACTCACCTCTGTTTCGCCGACTATACGCAGAGCTGCCACCAACCGCCGAGATCGAACTTCACGACTTACCGGTGACCCATAAGCCCGAACTCATGGCGGAGTTCGACGACTGGCTGACAATCCGCTCTCTTCCACTTGACAAGGCCCGCGAACATCTGCGGGACCTGCGCAAGGTTGGTGTGCCTATCGACGATGTCGCCGTTTTTCAGACCTCCGGGACTTCGGGCGAACCTGCCGTCATCGTCTTGTCTGAATCATTCGTGGAATATGCCTATGGCATCATGCTCGCACGCTTCGAACGATATCATCGGAAGCTCGTGCGAGACGTCCGAAAACTTGGCGACAGGGTGACGATTACAGGAGGGAACGGCCATTTTGCCGGAAACGGTTTCAACAAACTAGTGCAACGTTTGAACCCCCGGCTTGCCAAGGGCTTTGGTGTCACCTTTGTCGAGGCTGAACAGCCAATTGGTCAGCTTGTCAAAAGACTGAATGCGATTGGGAACATCGCTTGGATCGTGACGTACCCCAGCATGCTGGCCATTCTAGTCCAGGAAAAAGTGGCCAGGCGGCTGCGGATCGAACCGGCGTTCATTACCACAGGAGGCGAGACACTCACCGACGATCTCCGCGAACGAGTCGGGCGAGCCTTTCCGTCGCTGAAATACGGCATTGCCGATCCCTATGGGTGCACCGAGTGCTTGGCGCTTTCGTTCGAGTGTAGCCACGGGAGGAAACACGTGAATGAAGATTGGGTTATCCTCGAAGCGGTCGACGAAGCAATGCAACCCGTTCCCGACGGAACGTTGTCTGCGACCGCTCTGCTGACCGTGCTCGCTAACGACGTTCAGCCCTTCATCCGCTATGATTTGGGTGACTGTATTCGGTTTGACCAGGATGCTTGCCCCTGTGGATCGCCGTTTCGTAGTTTGCAGGTCGAGGGACGCCAAGCGACGTTGGTTCGCGTAGGCGAGGTGACCCTGTCGCCACTGATTTTCGATTTTGAGCACGACCAAGCTCAGCGCATCCAGTTGATCCAGACTGGCGAATTCGATTTCGAGCTGCGCGTGCAACTGGCAACGGGTGCGGCGGAGGGGCTTGTTCTTGAGGAAGTCATCGGGTCGGTGAAGAAAGTATTCCGCGACAACGGCCTAGATGACGTCACAGTTCGAGCAAGTAAAGGATCTCCCGAATTCACCGCAAGCGGCAAATTCCACGAAGTTGTGCCTTTGCGAAACTCTAGGTCACCTTCATGAGATAAACCGGCAGTCGCCAGTAAATCTCTGAGAAAGTGTGTTCTTGGCTTTCCTCTTCCAACTACGCGGGGTTCTTCCCTTCGTCAAAGCCGACATTCGCCGCGACGCAAAAGACAAGTAAATTGGGCTCGGAGCGGTCGTTCGCTACGCAGCGCATCAATGGCCGTTGTGCGAACCGAGCAATCCTTCAAGCGCCGAACTCGAACGGCTGTTTTGTGGCCAAGGAACAAACGCATTTCACCTAGAGGTAGTGCTGTTCAGGAACACTCTTGGTTGTGTAGTCAGACATCCTTGTGCCTTTCCATTCTCATTTCTGGAAGTGTTTGAAGACCCTTGGGTCAACGCTGGCGGCGGCGAGCAACCCACCCCAGAGTGCCCCTGGGATACCGGGACTTGCGACATCCTGTCCTGCCAGAAAAAGACCTTGGATAGGCGTTTTCGCCCGCAACCCATCGCACATGACCCGCTCGGGCGTCACGTCCAGACCGTAAAACGACCCTTTGCGGTGCCCAGTGAAGCTGACGGTCGACAGCGGCGTTGCTAGTTCTTGGTAAACGATCATTTTAGCCAAATCGGGAAACTGGGCTTTGAAATGCGCCACCAAAGTGTCTTCAGCGCGCTTCTTGAAGGCTTCATAATCATCGCCTCGCGCACCGGCTGGACGGTCTGCCCATTCCTCAACAGTGGACCAATCCGCCCAGAAGATGGCTTGGCCCACGTGCGTCTGGCGTGGTCCCGGATCATGCGCGGTGTTCTTGAGCGAGCCAAAGGACACAGCCATGTGGGGCGGCGGCCCGTCAGGCGCATCCGTCCAGACAACATCGGTTTCCCCTGTTGGGTAAAACCAGTGGTTTGCCCGCGTGGCACCGGCAGCCTCTATGTCTCCTTCGAAGCCAAAGAAGAGATTGAAATGAGCAATGCTGGAAGGCAACGCGCGAATTTCTTCGATCCAGTCTTCATGGCCGCAGTTCTCGGGCAAGAGGCTGTCGATGGTCTCACGCGCGCCGATATCCGAAATTACGACCTTTGCGCGAAACTCCGTGCCGTCATCTGTCCGCACCCCGACCACAGTGTCGCCGTCAAAAAGCAACTCTGTGACGGTGACACCTCCGCGTGCTTCGCCGCCGCGCTTGGTGATGGTTGGAAGAATGTGTTCGGCGTAAGCCTTGGCCCCACCCACGGGATACCATGCCCCGCTGGGCAGGTATGCACCTGCAATCAGGGCATGCATGGCAAAGCTCGCTTTGCTGGGGCGTCCGCCGTGGTCTCCCCATTGGGCTGACATGACGGCCGCTAGCTCCTTGTTGTCGGTCAGGTCATCGATGACCTCTTGCGTCGTACGAGCAATCCACTTCGAGATTGTCGCCCTGTTCCACCAATCGAGCATATCTCCTGCGAGCCCCGGCATCGCACGGGTCGGAAAAATCTTGTACATCGCATCGTGGCCGGCTCTCATGGCGTGGGTCCACGCCTCAATGGCATCGGTTGCGTCGGGGTAACGGTCCTTGAGATCCATTTCCTGGGCTTCATAGGGACGCGAGAGGGACAAAGGTTCGGCCGACCCGATGTGCATTGTATCGTAGATCGACCCCAATGGGGCAAATTCGATGGGGGTGTCGGACAGCCAGTCAAGAAGAGCCCGGGCACGATCACCGGGTGACATTTCACTCAGGTAATGAACGCCCACATCCCATGTGAATCCATTTCGGGAAAAGCTATGTGTGAGCCCGCCGAGCGTCCAGTGCTTCTCCAGCATCAAGACCTTGTGACCGACCTGGCTTAGGGCCGCGGCTGCTGCCATGCCCCCCATTCCCGAGCCTATGACGATGGCGTCCCAAACAGTGTTCTCAATTTCCGACATGTCGTATCTCCGTTGGTTGACCCGGAACGATGTCCCAGACCTCTTGAATGCGCCCTGCGACAACGCGCCAGACAACAACGACGTCCACTGTGATGATCTGAGCTTCGAGGGTCAGCGTGTTGCGAGACTGGACGACGACCAGTTCAGGCCCCACGGGCGTGGCCGAAACGGGCTCTAACTGGCAAGTCCCTTGGGATTTCTCTGCGAACTTGGCAAAAAAGGTGCTTATGCCTGCCGGTCCCACGTAGTCGCCGTTCAAGTCCGGGAGATTGGGGTTGGAGTAGTGCCAGAGGGCAACCTCGGCGAAGAGATGCGCAGAGGCCGCCATGTTGGTAGTATCAAGCTGCTGTAAAACAGCCAATTCTGGGTGATCTGCAGTCATGACACTGAACCGTCCGGTTCGCGTGCGGAACCTGTCGCGTGGTCAATGAACTTTGACGCGCCAAAATCATGCGAGGGAACGATCGCAAGATTGGGCAGGCGCTCTTGCAGCTTCCGAACCTTGGCAAAGGACGCAAGCAGCGTTGGGCCGTCGCCAACACCAGGGACCACGTTCTTCGCCATCAAGGCCGCGTCGTAGGTGAGGTCAGCAACAAGCAGGATCGGATCCCAACCCTCCTGCCGGATCAACATCGACATCGAGCCCCTTGTATGACCGGGCGTCGGGATCAAAATCATGGAGCCGTCACCGGCAACGTCATGGATGCCTTCGAAGCCCTCAAAGAGCGGGTCGTCCGTGGGCACAAACGAAATCTGCTGCCACTTTGCGGACGGGATTTCGATATGCTCGCGCAGGATCCAATCCTGCTCTGGGTGTGGCTCCGACAGGATCGACCATTCCTCCGCGCTCACCAGCAAGTCAGCCTGCGGGATGTGACGAATTCCGCCGACGTGGTCAAAATGCAGATGCGAGATGACCGCGGTCTTAATCTCCTCGGGCGCGACGTCGGATTTATGGAGGACGCGATCGATCCGGTCCTCCGCAGTAAGGTGCAGCCGAAAGATGCGCGGCAGCAAGAAGCGCCCTATAGCCTGTTTGATGTAGCCTTGGTCAAGTTGGACAGCAGGGTCGATGCCCGTGTCGAAAAGGACCAGCCCATCACGATGGGTAATCAGAAAAGCCTGTAACGGAAGGTCGACCCAACGCCGTCCAAAGAACACCCACCAGAGTTTGGGGAGGGGACTACCGTTCCGGTGCTCCCAATGCTGTTCAGCGCGCCCGCAATCAAGAACCTGCACAGATCGAATGAGTGGGTCAGCGTTCTGATACGCACGTTCTTTATCCGCTTGTGTGGTTTCCATAGCTTGCTCCCTTCATTGGATCGCTCGGACACATCTCGATGTGTTCGCAAGCTAAATGAGTGTGGAGATCTGATATCAGGGACGACTTTGGCACATTTAGGGATTGGCAGAATTGATCTCTCTCAAAACTCACGCAAATCCATTACGTCATTGCCACGCTTGGCTAACGAGCATTCTGTCACCTCGTGGTCGGCTTCGCGATGCCGGGATCGTCAAATCTGTGTTTTTCCGAAGAGAGAGACTAAGAAGCCAACATTGGTGCGATACGCAACAAAAAGCCGATATGGGCTCGATGCAGTCATCTGAGTTTTTCTGTCAGATGACCGCTTGTGGTCGGAAAGCGGACACGGAAGCCATAACCACTGATCTAATAAATTCGGGCTTTCCCCCTTAAATGGACTGGACTTCATAGCGGTTCAGAGCGGTACTGTCTGTGTCGCATTCGCCCGGTGTCGCCGGGCTCCACTCAGTACGGGGCGAGGGATGTACCTTTGCCCGCAGAGTGGAGAAACACGATGATTACACCAAATGCAGCAACTCATAGTTCAGAGAGAACCACAAAGGTTACCAACAAACTGACCCGCCACCAGCAGTTGCGAAAAATGCTGACGCGGAAATCCGGCGTCACAATCGCGCAGCTTCAAAAGACCTTTGGCTGGCAACCGCATACGGCACGCGCAGCGATATCCGCGCAGCGCAAAGCTGGATGCGTTGTGGACAGAATGGAGACCGACAAGGGATCGGTTTACCGCATTATCGAAATGCAGAGCACCCAATGAAAGCGCAGCAAAACGAAAAGCTATCGATCCTGATATCGGAGATCGAAGCCTTGGATCGCGCTTCGTGTCTCCAGTGCTGGCGAGATTCCTTCGGACGCTCGCCACCGAAGAACCTCTCACCTCAATTCATGAAGCGGGTGCTGATCTGGGAGACGCAAAACAGGGCGCTGGGCGGCGTGTCTGTTAAGACCACCCGGCGCCTGAAACAGATTGCGGCTGGGAAAGCATCGCCCACGACCGCAAAGCCCGGTTCTCACCTTGTCCGGGAATGGAACGGACGGACCTATCAGGTCGAAGTGATAGATGGCGGATACGTCATGGATGGCAAAACCTGGCGGTCCCTGTCAGCCATTGCAAAACACATCACCGGAGCACATTGGTCGGGCCCGCGCTTCTTCGGGGTGCAGTAATGCGACGGATCCGCTGCGCCATCTATAGCCGCAAGAGCTCGGAAGAGGGGCTTGAACAAGACTTCAACTCTCTGGATGCACAACGAGAGGCCTGTGAAGCCTACATTGCAAGCCAGAAGCATGAAGGGTGGGAACTGTTACCCGAGCGGTATGACGACGGCGGGATCTCCGGCGGACATCTCGACCGCCCCGCCTTGCAGCGGTTGATGCAAGCCGTGGATGACAAGCGCGTCGATCAGATCGTGGTCTACAAGATCGACCGGTTGACCCGCTCACTGGCAGACTTTGCCAAACTGGTGGAACGGTTGGATGAGGCTGAAGCATCCTTTGTGTCGGTAACGCAAAGCTTCAACACAGCCACCAGCATGGGGCGGCTCACACTGAATGTGCTGCTCAGCTTTGCCCAGTTTGAGCGGGAAGTGACAGCGGAACGCATCCGCGACAAGATTGCGGCCTCGAAGCGCAAGGGTCTTTGGATGGGTGGCAATGTCCCGCTCGGTTATCAGGCAGATGGCCGGACGCTGAAGATCGAGCCGGAGGAAGCGGCGACTGTTAAAGCCCTTTATGATCTCTATCTTGAGCATGGGCTCATCCGGGTTGTGAAAGAGTACGCAGATCTTATGGATCTCAGATCGCGACGGCGTGTTCGTGGGGAAGGGCGGGTGTCTGGCGGTATCCGTTTTAATCGCGGGCACATCCACCACATTCTGAGCAACCCGATTTATGCAGGACGGATCCGTCACAAGGGCCAGGTCTATGACGGTCTACACCCAGCCATCGTCGCGCCTGAGGTCTGGGATGAGGTTCAGCAGATGCTGCAAGACGGTGCGGCTAAAACCCGAGGCACCAAACGCAAAACCGAGCGATCACTGCTTGCCGGCAAGCTATTCGATGAAACCGGCGATCGGCTCACACCCAGCCACAGCAGGAAGAATGGAAAGCGATTGCGGTACTACATCTCGCACCGGCTGGTGAAAGATCGCAGCCAAAAGCATCCGGATGCCTGGCGGTTGCCTGCAGAAGAACTTGAGACGCTAATCACAGATCTCATCAGAAAGGACCTGAGCCGTCCTGATTTTGTTGCAGCCCTCATGCCGGATGTATCTGCTGCAGAGATCCCTGGCATCGCCACGAAATTGCAAGCCGTCCTAAGTGCAAAACAGTGCCTTGCTCTTGTCGCGCGTGTCGATCTCAAGCCGGGGCAGCTCAATGTTCGTCTTAGCTCGGATGAAATCGCCGCGCTTGTTGGGTGTGAACGCAATCGGATCGACCCAACATCATTGCTTTCTGTAGCTCCGTTCCGGATGCGCCGGCGCGGTGTTGAGTTGAAGCTGCACTTAGGAGATTCACCGACGGAGGTGGATCGCACGCTGGTCCAGAACATCCTCAAAGCGCAACGATGGATGGCTATGATCCTGAATGGAAAAACCTTTACGGAAATCGCAGAGGCGGAAGGCACATCCAAGCGCCGTGTCCAGGACGTGGTTGATCTGGCGATGCTTGCACCAGACATCCTCGACGCCATTGCATCAGGAGAACAGCCGGATGGCCTGAGGTCTGATTATCTCATTAAGTCAGGTGTGCCGGCTTCATGGGCTGAGCAAAGCGAACAGTTCGCAAAGCTCTGAGCGAAGCCAACTAACAATCTATCAAACTCGTACCGCCGAAATGGCGAACAGAGACTGAGGGCCGAAATCGGCCGTATTTGCTCAGCATCCCGCGTCTCTGACAGAAATTGCCCATGCCAACATGCGGAAATCACGCAAGAATATCGCCGCAATCTCTCGTCAGCTCAAATTTAAGGAGTGGTTGGCTGTGCTGCCAGTCTCGAGCTATCCAGTCTGCGCTAAATTTCCCTGGTAACAGGGATTTTTACAGGGAAAATTGCGAATTTGGGCAAATATCTCTGAGATGGCGCAATTTTTATTACATTATTTCAGGTAGATAGGGTAAATTTCCCTACTCTGCAAAACAGGGAATTCATGGGGTCCAACAGTGAACGCACCAACGGCTAACAGGGAAGGAAAATCTTGGGAGTGACTGGCGACCAGGAACAGCAGTTGATCATCAACGAAGTGAGCGTTGGCACCGGTCGTATCGGTCTGGCGAAATGCCCGGGCACAAGCATCCGTGGCAGTGGTGCTGCCCGTGACCGGCATGGCGTCACCTCAGATTTACAGGTCATCCGGCAATGGGGTGCGGACGCCATTTTGTCTTTGGTCGAGGAGGAAGAATTGCAACACCTCCAGGTGCCAGATCTTGGCGACGCCATCCAACGAGCAGGATTGACCTGGTATCATTTTCCGGTGCCTGATTTCGGGGTTCCCGATCCTGGGAGCATGAAGCGCTGGGAGCAGATGTCAGCGCAGTTTCACCGGTTGCTCGACAGAGGTGAGGAGCTGCTTATTCATTGCCGCGGTGGCCTTGGGCGATCTGGCGCGATGGCGGCCCTGCTTCTTATCGAGCGCGGCGAAAGCTGTACGCGCGCGATGGAAATTGTCCGGAGCGCACGGCCCGGCGCAATTGAAACATCTGCCCAGGAGAGTCTTCTGGAAGAGGCTGCAGGTCCGGGAAACAGGTTGTCAAAACTCACGCGCGCCAGTTTGTTCGGGGGCGCGATCGGTGATGCTCTTGGCGCTGAAATCGAATTCTGGCCTCTGGACCGGATCCGACAACGGTTCCCGGACGGGGTCGATGAGATGCTGGCGCACGATGGACGTATCGGCTCGATCACCGACGATACGCAAATGACGCTGTTCACCGCCGAAGGGTTGCTGCGGGCCAGAACGCGGGGCATGACGAAGGGCATCTGCCATCCGCCCGGTGTTGTTCATCACGCACTCATGCGCTGGTTTGCCACGCAGAATGAGACGCCGCTGTGCGACGTTGACAGCACTGGTCTCGTCCTCGACCCGCGGCTGCATGTCAGGCGCGCGCCTGGTAACACCTGTCTGGACGCTCTGGGACACTGCCAGCGTTTCGGTGGGCCTGCAAAAAATGACTCGAAGGGGTGCGGCACGATCATGCGCGTCGCGCCTGTCGCTTTGCTCGCGCAGTATGCTGGTGACCGTGAACGACTTGCCGCCGAAACCTCTGCACTGACACATGGCCACGATACGGCTCAGAAAGCCGCGTCGGCATGGGTGGCGATCCTTTTATTGGTCCTCAATGGCGTGTCTGTTCGTGACGCCGCTACGGATGTTCTAGGTCGCTACAGCGGTGAAACAGCCGTGGCATTGAAAGCGGCACTTTCCGCACCCGAAGATGGAAAGCCGGAGACTGTCGAAAAACTCGGAAGGGGCTGGACCGCCGCGGAAGCGCTGTCGATTGCGCTCTATTCCTGTCTGGTCTCCCGATCATTTCAGGAGGGGCTGAAGATTGCCGTAACCCATTCGGGCGACAGCGACAGTACCGGCGCCGTTGCAGGGAACCTGCTTGGGCTGGTGTATCCAGACGACGTCATGTCGCACCCTTGGCGTCGCAAGATTGAATGTTCAGATCTGATAAATCGCGTCGCGAGAGATCTTGCCGTGACCGATCCTTCTGAAGAAGACCTCGATCGCTATCCGGGGTGGTGAAGCCTTTCGCAGCCCACCGCGGATCAATTTTTGAGATCAGAAAAGTATTCACGAGCCGAAAAGCAGTGCCCCGCAGCACGTTTGTCAACTACATATAGAATTTCCCTATTGACTGGCGCATTATGTAGTGTCATATGCCAACTTACCACGACTTGAACTTGGAGAACCTGTGTGAAGCGAACGCCAATATCGGCGGGCTTTGCGGTTTTCCATATCCGCATTTCCCGCCTCAAAAATTGAGAAAGGAAATGCCGAAATGTCGGTCAACTCTGTCGATCCTCCAAAGAAGACACAGCCTGTGCCAACCGGGCCATCGGCCGGAGGCGATGAGCAAGAGGCGAAGGTTGCGTCAAATACGACGCCGCTTCTGTCGAAACGCAACGACCTGCACCGTGATCTGACATTCGTCGATGTTCCGATTGAAAAGATTAGGATCGCGGAGCAGCGGGTGCGCAAACCGAGCAATCGACAGGTGTCCCGCGTAAAACGGTCAATCGAGACGTTCGGGGTTTGCGGTTTTCCTCTGCTGGACCAGGAAAATTGCATGATTGATGGTCACGCGATCGTCGAAGCAGCCCGGCAGCTGGGACTGAAATCAATACGTTGCATCGTCCTGCAGGACTGCACGGAGTTGGAACGTCGGGTGCTGTCAATCGCGCTCAACCGCTTGCAGGAACGCGGTGAGTGGGACGAGCAGGCACTGAGGCTTGAGTACCAATACCTGCTCGAATTCAATGTGGACCTCACTGTGACAGGGTTCGAGATTTCAGAAATCGACCGCGTGCTCGTGCTGGATGATAATGGTCTGGACGAAGTCGATCCGGCAGACAGGGTAGGGGACTTGCCTGCGTCCGATGGGGCGGCGGTTTCACGCGCTGGTGATATCTGGCTGCTAGGTAATCACAGGGTGATGTGCGGCAACGCCCGTAGTCCTGAACATCTTGCAGCTGTGGTGGGCGATGACACCATATCCGTCGCTTTCACGGATCCTCCCTACAACGTGCCCGTCAATGGCCACGTGCGTGCGTCCAAGGGCAAGTTCGAGGAGTTCGCCGAGGGCTCTGGTGAAATGTCCAACGCGGAATATGAGGAGTTTTTGCACGTCACGACTGCCAATATGGCCAAGCCCGTCAAACCAGGTGGCATCCTGTTCCTCTGTATCGACTGGCGCCATGTTGAAGTTCTGATGCGTGTCTTGCGCGGGTTGGGGCTGGATCTGATTAACTTTTGCGTCTGGGACAAGGACAAGCCCGGGATGGGGTCACTCTATCGCAGCCAGCATGAATTCGTGCTCGTGGCAAAACGGCCCGGTGCGCCGCACCTCAACAACATTCAGCTTGGTGCACATGGCCGTAACCGCAGCAATCTCTGGCGCTATGCCGGAGCCACAGGCGGGCGCAAATCGGAAGAAGATGATTTCTCGCTGCACCCGACCGTCAAGCCTGTTCGGATGGTGCGCGATGCCATCCTCGACGTCACAGCTCTAGGAGAGGTGGTTCTGGATCCGTTTCTGGGGTCCGGAACGACTTTGCTGGCCGCGGAGCGCGCCCATCGTGTCTGCGTCGGCCTGGAGGTCTCGCCCGCTTACGTCGATGTTGCCGTCCGGCGTTGGGAAAATATGACGGGCCTCAAGGCGCGGCTGGCGGACACTGGTCATACCTTCTCCGAAGTCCGTGCTGAGCGCTCAAGTGAGAGCCCACGGAATGAAGCGTCACCCTGGTCTCAAAATGCCGGCACGGAGGATTTCTGATGAGCGATAGTGACAAACCCTATGAGGTTGGTCATGGAAAACCACCCCCAGAGCATCAGTTCAAGCCGGGCCAGTCAGGGAACCCGAAGGGTCGACCCAAGGGGGCGAAAAATCTGCTGAAGGTGATCTCGAAACACGCGGCAAAGAAGGTGACGGTCATCGAAAGCGGTGCCGAGAAGCAGATGGCCAGGCTGGATGTCGTCATAACGGCGATGTTCAACCAAGCCTCAAAGGGGGACGTGAGCGCAGCGCGCCTTGTCACCCAACTGATCCTGGCATCCTCGCAACTGCCCGGCGAAGATTATCAGTCCGGCTATTCCGACGAAGACCTGAAAGTGATCCTGGAGGAAGCGAATTGGCAGGCCGAGCTTGTGAGGTTGGCAGAGGAGAATGACCAAGATGACTTTTAACCACGATCTGCTTCGCAAGGTTTACGCAAACAGCCTGCACGCGTTCGTATGCCGGTCATTCAAAGTTCTGAACCCAGATGACGAATTCGTGGAAGGATATTACCTCAGAGCGCTCTGTGAGGCGCTGACAGGCGTCGCTCTTGGGGAGACAACGCGTCTCATCATTACTCTGCCACCTCGACACGGGAAATCTCAGGCAGTCAGCGTTGCGTTTGTGGCCTGGCTTCTCGGCCGAAACCCTGCCGAGAAAATCGTCTGTGCCAGCTACAGTAGCAACCTCGCTGGTGATTTTGCGAGGCAGACGCGTGATCTGATGCAGGCGCCGTTCTATCGCGCGACGTTCCCAAAGACCCTGATCAATCCGAAAAAGAACGCGGCTGAGGAGTTTCATACCTTGGCAAAAGGGCGACGTATTGCAACCTCGGTCGGAGGGACGCTCACGGGGAAGGGAGGACGTTTCCTGATATTCGATGATCTGATGAAGGCGGAGGATGCAGAGTCGCTCGTAAAAAGGGACAATTGCCACAATTGGTTCCGCAACACGGCAGCCAGCAGGCTGAACAATCCAAAGACAGGCGCAATCATCATTGTTGCTCAGCGGATCCATGTCGATGATCTAGTGGGAAGGCTGCTCCCGAGCGGTGACTGGGAGCATCTGAACCTGCCAGCGATCGCCACCGAGACACAGGTGGTGTCGCTGGGTGATGGTGCCGAGTGGACGCGAGAACCTGGCGAACTGCTTCACCCGGAACGGTTCACGGCGGAAATCCTCGAGGAACGCAAACGTGAGCACGGTTCAAGGGTATTTTCGGCACAGTATCAGCAGCGGCCTGTTTTGCCGGGTGGCAACCTAGTCAAGCTGGAGTGGTTCCGAACGTATGAGAAGCCGCTGCAGCGCGCCCAATATGAAGCGATTGTTCAAAGTTGGGACACGGCCGCTGTCCCAGGGGAATCCCGCGACTATTCCGTTTGCACGACTTGGGGAATAATTGGTCAATACGTCCACCTGTTGGACGTTCACCGTCAACAGTACCTATATCCTGATCTAATTCAGGCCGCCTTGAAACTGAGGGAAAAATGGAAGCCAAACCTTATCGTTATTGAAAAGGCTGTAACGGGTTTGTCTCTTAGGCCAGATCTTGTTCGGAAAGGCGTGAGGGAGGCATTCTGGCTCTCGCCTGAAAAAGGCAAGGTTGAACGCATGGTCGCGCAATCGGCAAAGATCGAGAGTGGGCAGGTTCTTCTTCCGCGTGAAGCTCATTGGCTCGAAGGCTTCAAGTCCGAAGTGGCTGCATTCCCGAATGGCAAGTACGATGACCAGGTAGATAGCCTGTCGCAACTGCTTCGTGCGCTTGACATGCGTCATCATACAACCCGTCATTGCAGTCGCTACAAAGGGTAATCGGTTGCCAGAAATTATCCCAGAAAATCAACAGATTATCGGCTGGCAGGACTTGATTTATTCGCAGCAATTCTCCTCTTTGTCCGCTTCCCTAAAATCAACTGTGCGCATGTGGGTATTAAAGAGCGCGAAAATACGACCGGAGAGAATGCAATTATGCCAGACAATTCCTACAACGATGAAAAATTAATAGCGTTGGCCGCATTCCTTCCGGTTTTAGAGGAACCTAACTTTTCGGCTGGTGAAATGGTATATCCGCCCGATTTGCCCAATGGAGTAGCGCGCGTCCCTTATTCTTCCCGTAGCGAAACTGTCTCTAGCTTCGTGCGTATGCTTTACGAGAAGAACTGGATCAAATCCTTTGATTGGTCTAACTGGTTTAGAGATCCTGAAGCCAACGCTTTGTTTGAAAGCGAGGGCATTGCCTTGTCTGAGGCCAGTGAGGATCAACTAAGCCGAATGCTGACCATTTGCGAACGCCGGTGCAGGTTTTCGTGGGGTGACCCGCTGCTGGAAGATTTCGAGTCCGGACTTATCCTACGCATTGTTCGGCGCGCAGCGGAATTGCTGGAGAAAGGGCAAAACTAGAGGCGCGGTTTTTATCTCGGGTTTGCAGTCGCACGTTGAAAAAGCTTTGCCGCGGTGCGTCGCTCTACAAAGCGACACTTGCGAAAATTTACAAAACGACAGGTTCGAGCGCCCCCGGTTCCTAAGTTTCGCTAGGTGGTTTTTTTTGATCCGGCCCACCACCGTTCCCGCACGTCTGAAGCGTGACAGGATTTGTCACCCACAGAATATATTAAAGATTCGTTAGCGAACAACACTGGCTGTTTTGGCAAGCAAAGCGGCAGTGTCTTTGAGTGCGACAACTGTGAGTAGGAACGGGTAAATTGAACAGTGAAAGTAGAAAAATCATTGGTGTGGCGATCGGCGCGGAAATCCTGATCATTGGTGCGGGGCTGTCGTTGGCCGCAGCCATCGGGTGGCAATCCTTCAGTGAACATCAGAACATCACACTTGCTATGTCGGCAGCCGCGTTTCCCCTGATCCTGGCCTGTCTGGAATTCTTTAAGATACCGGCAGGTTATGCCCTGTACAGATCGCGCTGGATCATGAAACCCTTCGCGCTGCTTTTGCTAGTCGGGGGCATTGTCGCCACCTTTGAGACCGTCACCATGGCGGGATCGACATGGTTCCGATCTGTCCAGTATGACGTGCAATTTGCACAGACCGAACTGGAGGCTCTGCGGCAGCGCAGAGGTGGCCTTGAAACGAACGTGTCGTTTGACGCCCAACAGGCTGTGATCGCGGCACTGCAAGCGCAGCTCAATAGCCTAACTACCTCGGCTGCAAGCAAGCAATTGAGTTCCAAACTGGCGCAAGCCAAGGCTGAGCGCGCGGTGCTTCTGAACAGGGCGTCCGAGATGCGGGACAAATTTGGCGCAGAATGGGACGCTCAAACGGCAGACAACGAGCGCCGGGCTGCCAGTGATAATCCGGTTATCCGCAGCCAGGGAGAAGCCTCGCAAAGGTCTTTGCCAACGCGTGCGAACTACATCGCCACTGAAATGTCTCGCTGGCAAGCGGGCGAGGGCGGTCTGATCGAAGCGGAGGTCAAACGGATCACTGCTCTCATTGCAGATACGGAAGCGGAGCAGGCTCTTCTGGTCAAATCGGAAGAGTATGGTTCGGAAATCGCCTTGGTTCAGGAACAACTAACGGAGGCGAACGCGGCATTGTTGACTGCTCAGAAAGCGGCGTCTCAGGCAGCGGTAGATAAGATTGCTCTTGGTATAGAGATTGAGAAAGCTCGCCTGAACGTGGCGGAAACCGCGAGCGCATCGATCATCTATGACATCGCTGCGAAATGGTACGCCACGCCGATTGGCGAGGTTACCGAAACACAAGCAAACGAGGTAACTAAGTGGATTGTCGGCGGCGTGGCGGCTGCTGCGGCGCTCTCCACGGGGATGGCGGCTTTCGTCGCAGCACATATCGCATCACCTTCTCCTGCCCTGTCCTTAGCGCAGGCGTTGCGCCGGTATGTCCTGCGCCGCCGCTGGCGGCGGAAACAGAAGGTAGAAAAGATCGTTTTCAAGGACCGGATCGTCCACAAATACCTGCCGATCACCGAGGGTCTGACCAACCTCAAAGAGCGGTCGATTAGGGAGGAACTGAAACTGAGGAGTGTTAATGATGGATAAGGTTGAACATGACTTCAGCGCTATCGAACAAGCCCTTGCGCAAAATGAAGCGCCTATGCGGATGCGAGAACGGATTGGTAAAGGTGCCATGGCAGGGCTGGTCATTCTTGCGTCAGGCGTGGCTGTAACACTTGCAGCACTTGGTATAGGCAAGGGGATCTTCTGGGCGAAGGAAGAAAAGGTCATTGAGGTCGAAAAAATCGTCGAAGTGCCGGTGGAGAACATCGTCGAAGTTGAAAAGATCATCGAGGTGCCCGTGCCAGCACCGTCGCTGCCGCAAGTCCCGCCCCAAACGAATGCGAAGGTCGTTCGAAACTATACAATTTTTCAGGATGTCGATGTCCCTGTTGTTGCGGGCAAATATAACGACGACTGGTTTGTTACGGCCGGGCATAACTATGCGACCAGCCAGCAGCGTAATTACGATGAAGCTTACTGCTATGCGTATGCCGTAATCGATGGCGTCTATATTAGTGTGGACCTTTCGACGAAGACGAACACTGGTATCGTCACTGACGAAGTCGATTTAGGAGCCGCAAAGATGGGGATGGACGAAGCCGAGCTGCGCCAGATGCGCAACCTGTGCCCGTACCTTTGAGGAGTGCTAGCGTGAAGTATTTTCTGATTGCCTTTGCTTTGCTCGTAGGGAGCACAATGACTGCTCTGTCTGCTGAGCAACCCGGCGTAGTTGGCTCTGCGCAAATTCGCGACGTCGATACTATCGTTGTATCGGGTGTGCCGATCCGCTTGAACGGCGTTGACGGACCAGAACTTGGCACCGCCGCAGGGAGCGACGCCCGACGCTGGATGGTCAATCATTTGCGGGATAGAACGGTCGCGTGCTTTTTGACTGGAGCCAAAACATACGACCGCCACGTAGGTACCTGCTACATTCAAGGAGGTGCCACAGATCGTTGGATTGATATCGGGGCTTCCGCGATATCAGCTGGTCATGCGCTCGATTGTCGTCGTTACTCTGGTGGGGCATACGCTGATCTGGAAACACCAGCTGCTAAGTCGCGGATCAAACGAGCGGGCTATTGTCGGTAAACAATGGTTGCTTTCTGTTTGAGATGAACAGCCAACTTTTGCGGATTGTCTCTGGGTCAGAATGCCCGGGGTATTGAAGTTTTCTTGAATTATGCGCTGCTGATAACGTTAAAAAGTTTGGTCGAAGTCGGGTCGAGAGTGCGCTTGTATGAAGATAAGTGGCTGAGTGGGCTGTATCGGAACCGAACTTTCTCTACCACCTGCGCAATTTGTTATACCGCTCTTCTGCATGTCTACTCAGCGGCTTGTAAAATTTCTCCAGGCTCCAATCGCTGGAAATCATCGCTCTTCACCTGAACTTCTTCTGGCCATTCCTGAGCACAAAGTTGCGTTACCCGGCGGTCGCCGCGAAAGCCAGTGCGATGTGTTTGCCTTGGTCAAAACTTCAGAAGACACTGTGGCCATCGCGGTTGAAGCGAAAGTGGACGAACCGTTTGGCCCAACTATCGGCGAATGGTTGAAAGACGCCAGCGCAGGAAAGATTGAACGGCTGCGTTTCATTTGCGATTTGCTTGGCCTCGATGCATCACCTCCAGATGGTTTGCGATACCAGCTGTTCCACCGGACGGCTGCGGCAATTCTTGAAGCTAAAAGGTTCAAAACCGATGGTGCGGCCATGATTGTACAATCGTTTTCCCAGGAGAGCCGATGGTTTGAAGACTTCAAAGCATTTGCTGATCTCTTCGGATTGGAGGTTAGGCCGGGAAAAAGTGCACGCATGGAATTACCCTCGGGAAAACCGCTTATTCTGGGCTGGGCTATGGGTTCGGCCGCATACCTGTAGCACTCTCGCCCGGGGCATGCGGTGACCGCTCTTCGTCCTGGCCTGATAAGACTATCCGCAAGGTGTGGCTACTGAGAGATGACTGGCAAATTCAACGGTTTGCGCCCGAGGGATAGTTTGTGAAATGCTTGAGTTTTTACTGATCGTCTGTGCCGTTTTAGCGTTTCTGGCTGTCCTTACCTGGGAGCCAGTACGCCGATTGATTTCTGTCGCGCTGGATCTGTCCATTTTAGCAGTTCTGGTCTTAGTGATTTCGGGGCTGATTTGGTTGTTTGCTCGAGCGTAGATTGGACTGCCGTTGGGGAGTGGCGTGTGCAGCTTCAGGTTGTACAAATGCTAGCATCACAGCTAACCCAAACATGTTAATTGGGGTATTGGAGGAAGAATGAATTGGTTTAAAGCGATTACTGGCTTTGAAGAAGGCGGCTATCACGACACAAAGTCGAAGCTTTTCGAAAGAGACGGATACCTTCATTCCGAATTTTCCCAAAATTGCTATGCCATTGGGGACTTTTGCCTGCCGAGCTTGGCCGAACTGCGTGAAAGACAAAAGCAAGATACACCCACGGGTCGCGTTTCCGTAGTAAACATCTCCGGAGACGTGCGAAATATGCACTCGAAGGCTCAGTATCGTGGAGCGCTCTTCCAGGTGGCCTCTCAATTCAACATGCTGGAAATGGTCCACCCCGGCGTCACACCGGAACACGGTGTCACCGGATATCAACACGACATGACACAAGGTCCCGCTTGTGCGATGGCAGCTGGCGCCGCAACGATTTACAGGAACTATCTTGTCCCCTTCGAAGGACAAGAAGGTCAGTCGGAAGAGCGACAAATCAATGGGCTTGCAGATCTCGGTGCGAAGCTTGCATCGGCAATGGGGGTTGATGTTGCCGATCTTTGGAACATGAAAAACGGCTATGCAATGCCAACGAAGGATAGTCTGTTAAAGATCGGAGAGCTGCTGAAAGACTGCAGTGTGGCCGAAAGGCAATCGTTGAAGAGCTGCCTAAGGATAGGCTTGCACACAGGTTGTCAGGTTACAGATGCACCGCCCGAGGATAATGTATTGGTGTCTCAAGCGTTCTGTTCTGCATTGCCGGTCGCATACACTGATATCGATCCTCAACATTGGGAGCCTTTTGCACGATTGATCCTGAAGGCTTCTTACGAAGCAGCTGTTTTAGCGGGTGTAGAAAACATGCGCGCGGGAAGAAGCGATCATGTTCTGCTGACAAAACTGGGGGGCGGAGCCTTTGGAAACCGCGAAGAATGGATCAGGGATGCGATCATGATTGCGTTGGCGCCGGTGGCTGAAGAAGATCTTAAAGTCTTGCTTGTAAGTTACGGAGCGCCGTCAGAACAAATGAGGGCGATCGAGAGAGCTTTCTCGTGAACTCCTTGAAACACCGTTGTTTAAACTTGTTCTTCCAAGCTTTCCTTTTCATTCATAGGCCCTCGAGCGAGGTGCTGTGGAAGAAAGCCCAAATACTCGAGAGGCATGAAGCATACAGGCTATAAACCCGGCCTGTCTCAATCAGTGCGTTGCAACTTCCTCTTTAACTGACGACAGGCGCAGGGCGTGGCCGCCGAGATCGCGAAATGCCCGCTGCCGGCAGGAAAAAACAATGATTTGCAGGTCGCTGGCCTGTCGGTGCAAGGCATCGAACATGCGTTCGATCCTGTCGTCATCGGTAAAGATCAGCGCATCATCCAGAATGACTGGCGCAACCCGTCCTGAGGCGGCAAGCATTCGTGCGAAGGCCAGACGGACAAGCAGTGCCACTTGCTCTTGTGTCCCGCCGGAGAGGATGTCGATCGACTCCTCCCGACCGTTGCGAACAAGAGCATCGGGTAACAGCGACTCCTCGCCCCAGGTCAGTTCAGCATCCGGCCAGAGAAGGTGGAGAAGCGGTTTTAGCTCCTTTGCGATGGGAGCAAAGTAACGTTCACGCGCTTCGTTTCTAGCTGCACCTAACACTTCCTCGAGCCGTGTTAACACTGCGACCTCATGCTCAATACGCGCCAGTGTTTCTTTAGCCGCTCCCAGTTTCTCTGCAGTTTCGGCCAGACGTTCTTCAATTGCGTCGCCGGAAGAGCGGCCGATACGTTCGTCGAGGCGAGCGAGAAGCGGTTTTAAGTGGGCGATCTGTTCTCTTGCTTGTGCTTCTATGGACTCGGCGCGGGACAGCGCAGCCTGCGTTGCCGCAAGATCTGGAGCGTCCTTGGCTACCTGGGCATATTCCGCCTCGGCGGCTTCGAGTATTTTTTCGGTGGAACCCACCGCTTCGGCGAGAGCGGATTCGGATGTATCGCCGAGCTTCTCCAGCGCGTCCTCAGCCCTTTGCAGACGGTCGCGGAATGAGGCGAGCTTTGTTTCAGCGCGTGTCGAAACGGTTCGGTCATCCGCAAGTCTTTCGGACGCAGTGTCACGGGCGAGGCGCGCTTGCTCATAGGTTTCCCGCGCATCCAACAGTGCCGCCTCAGCAGCCTCCGGGTCCAATGCCTCTGTGTCCAAATCCAAAACAGGGATCCGGTTGAGCGCTTCGCGTAGTCTATCGATCCCGTCGGGCGCGAGACTCGATAGAACCGCTTTAGCTTCGCGATGGCTTTGTTCGGCCTCGGTGCGAACAACCGCCGCTGTACGGGCGGCTTCGAGATCGTCAAATCCGGCCTCTTTCAAAGCATCTTTCAGTTTTTGTGCCGCCAGTTCGACCGTGTCGACGTCATGATCGCTCGCGCCAGGGCGCACCTCAAGCGTTCCCACGCCTTCAATGGTTAGGTGCGTAGCGCGAGGCAGGGCGTGAGCGTGCCCGTCGGCCAGCGTCTCATCCCCGGCGCGGATTGCGCCATCTCTGCCTTCGACATATCGGGCGATGACCTTGGTCGCAGTAGCTTCGCGTGCAGCGCGTGCAGTGTTATGGGCAGTGGCCAAAGCCTCAAGCCGGTTTAGCGTTTCCGCATTCGGACCAGCTCGGGCTGCGACGGCTGCCGCTTCAATCGCGCTCCGCGTCTTCTCCGCATTTGCGATACGCTCCTCTAGCTCGCGCCGTCGCTCCACACCTTCCTTGGCAGCTTTCGCCCGCTGGGCAAGAGCGAGGGCGGTTTCTGACTCCTTGAGCTTAGCCTGCGAAGTCTCGAAGGCGGTTTCCGCAGCATCGCGTACCGTGTGTTGCGCCTCAAGCGCTTCGCTCGCAGATTTCGCCTCATTCGCCGCCGCTTCGACCTTCGCGGCGGCATCCTTCCTCTCAGCCAGCGTTTCGCGGAAGCTGTCGAGCCGTGTCCTCGCGCCATTAGTGGTCAACCGCGCCATTTCGAGTTTTCTGGCTTCGGCCTCGACTTTCTCGGCGTGCTGCTCTGCAGCTGCATGCGCTTTTCTCGCAAGCTCCAGTTTCACGCGCCGTTCTTCCGCTGCTTCTGGAATCTCTAACTCCCGTAAATCACGCCTTGCCCGCTTTCGTTCTGCCAGTGCTTCGTGCAGATCGCGCGCCGTTTCATCAAGCGTCTCGTGCTGGGCCGCGAGCATTTCGACCTGTTCCTGAGCCTCTTTCCAAGGCCCCGAGGTTTTAGGTCTTCCGGTCCCCGTGACATACACCGCGAGCTCTTCGCGGCAACGTGCCAGTGCAGCGTCCATGCGTCGCCCGCCCGTCATTGCTTCGACTTCATCGCCGACTGACGTCATCAGGTCGCGCCGGGCCTCCAGAGCAGCGTCTTGCTCTTTCTTGGAACCCCCGGTCAGATCAGTCATGCCTTGTCGTACCCATATCAAGCCCGACGGGCCGCCAGCGTCACCGCCCAACGTATCCGAGATCCATGCTTCAGCTTCGTCGGCCTGGGCGATCAAAACGCCATTCTGATGTACGGAGGCGACGGGCTTTTGAAGCCATCGCTTGAATACCGAATAGCGACCTTCGTCAGTTTCGATGTCGACAGTGACTTCAGGCGCGCCGCCCGCATGAGGACGGAGGCTCGAGACCTCCTTGTCTCGCGAGCCATGTGGCTTGAAGAATAATGCTTGCATAGCGTCGAAAAGCGTGGACTTCCCAAATTCGTTGGGCTCGGAAAGCACATTCAGACCATCACCGATATCTTCGACACGAGTGGCTTTGGTGAAACGACGGACATTGTTCAGAGTGATGCTGCGTATCTTCATGTCGAGCCCTCCCGGACGTAGGCATAGAGACGGGCGAGCGCATCTCCTGAAACCTCGCGTTCCTCCTGAGAGAGAGTTTCAGACTCCGCATCCTCCATCAGCCTGTCAGCAGCAAGCCGCAATGCGCCGCCACGGTCGATCTCATCGAGATCAGTCGCATCGTACTGAGTGCCGAGGGCATCCGTCTTCAACTCGAAATGCGCAAATTCAGGCGCGCATTGCTCGGCGGTACTTTGAAGATCGACCTGGTCAGGCAGGCTGGCCCAACCGGTCGCCGAGACCCGCAGCAATAGATTGCGACGGCCGGTGGTGGGCAGGACTGAATCCAAGGCGGCCGCAGCGTCCTGACGGGGATGGAGAGGCAGTTCCACCTCGGACCAGAGAAACGAACCCGTTTCGATTTCCTCGACCTGCGGCGTAGCTCCTGGCCCATCGAGCGTGATACAGAGACAGACGCCACGCCGACCATGTTTGAAGCGATCCTGCTCGGGGCTGCCGGCATATTGCACCCTGTCTGATACGGCCATCCGCCCATGCCAATCGCCAAGCGCGAGGTAGTCGAGCCGCGCAGTGCGGTCGCGGTCTGGTGCGATTGCGTCGCCTGAGTCTGTGAAATCCGTCACTCCGCCATGAGCCAGTCCAATACGCAGCTTTCCTTCGTCGCTCGCCATCGTGACCAGTGGTTCGGTAGGATCACTTGCGGCGGAGCGGTAAGCGACGGGGCAGGGTAAGAGCGTTGCCGTCTCCCCAAGGTCATGCGGTGTCGCTTCCATCAACGCAATGACATTGGCTGGGGCGTCTCGCTGGATCGTCTCCCACAAAGGTTCGGCGTCCCGAAGGTTGTCATGGTTGCCCGGCAGCAGCCACCATGTCAGGTCGGGCGTTTCCCCCATAGCTGACAGCGCCTGCCGGATCACAACTGGGGAAGGTGTGGCTGTGTCGAAGGTGTCGCCGGCTAACAGAATGTGTGCTGCGCCGCGATGAATGGCCGCCTCAGCCAGTTTGCCTATCGCACCGTGCCGTGCCTCCATCAGGCGCCCACGGATGTTACCGTCGGCGGGCTGCGGGATGTTGGCGAATTTTCGTCCGATATGAAGATCGGATGCATGAATGAATCGAAAGGCCATAATTTGAATTCCCAAAGTGCTGATTGCCGCGTCTCAACTTAACCGTGCTCAAATCCAACATTAGGAGGGTGTCAGAAACTGTCATAGTTTTAAGAAGTATTTGATTCCGGTGGATAGACTCTCGATGATTGTCCGGGCGATTTAGATGTAGCCCTCACCAAACTGGCAAATTTGAGCGGCCAGTTTGAAGCTGACGTCGTGATTCAAGGAAGCGCCGGAAAGTCGTCTCTCCTGTAGTTTTCAATCATTTCGCGGAGGCTTTCAGGAGCAATGACTTCAACCTGGTTACCCCACTGATACAGATGCCAGGTCATCTCCATGAGTCCAGATGCCGAGAAGCGTACTATCAAGCTGCCATCCGGCATCTCCTCCATTTCCTGTTCAGGGTGAAAGATAAATTGCTTTGCAGTCGATGCCGCCTGAACTGAGAAGCGCCATTCCACAGGCCCGAATTCGGCATCCGAATGAAAGGATCCAAAAGCCTGTGCTGCAAAGGCGTCAAGGTCGAAGTCAGGATTCCGGGCAAAGCTACGTGGCGTGATCGCGGCCTGCTCGATCCGGTCCAGTCGGAAGCGACGCATTCGGCCATCGCCTTCTGATGGGCGGGCGATGAGGTATTTGCGAGTACCGAGCAGAATTCCGTGCGGTTCGATGAGCCGCTCCCTCGGGCAATCATCTTGAGCACCACGATACAAGATCTTCAGCTCCCAAGGCGCCCGCAAAGCTTCGGTCAATGCCCCCAAAAGCTTCATGTCCGAGACAACGCGTGGTCCCGGTCGCGAAGCAAAGCCCTGGGCTTCTAGCAAAGCTTCTGCGTCAGCTTCCGCGCGTCGTTTGTGTGAGCCCGGCATCATAGCCAGCAAGCGATCCCGCAGCCGACGCAGGCTTTCTGCGTCGTTTGCAGAGCCGTCACGTTCGGCACGTCTGATCGACATTTCCAGTGCCGTAAGTTCTGCGTCCCGGATACCTTGTGATGCGACAAGTCTTAAGCTTTCGCCCCCGAGTTTCCAGTATTTGCGACGTTCCTCGTCAGTTCTTGTCTCGACCAGTGGAAAGACAAACTCAAGCGCCTTCGTCATGCGCTGGGCAGTGCGTCGGTCCACCTCGAACGTTTCCTCAATCTCTGCGAGGCCCACGCCAAGGTACCGAACGGCGGCAAGTTCCGCCAATCTCAGTAGGTCAAGTGCTTTATTATAAGACATTTTTTCCTCAGTGACAGATTTTGTCACCCTAAGGATACACTTATTGAGCGTCAAAGAAATTGGCGAAGGAGGGAAAAAAATATGACCAACGCCAGATTATTGAGTCGGTCGACATTTTTTTCCATGTGAGCGCAAGAATTTGACGATGGAGCTGTGCATCAGAAGAAAACCAATCCGAAAACTGAGAATTTGAGGTTTTGCCATATGGGTGCCATTTTCGTTAACGAATGTCGTGATAAAACCTAAGCGTAGGAGCGATCTCGCACCAATTCTGCACGTGATTAACCTTATACTCCAACCATCTTTACCCAACAGCACTAGGAAAGAAATAGAATGTCATTCTTGCTCAAAGTCAGTCGAACAGCATTTTCAGGCGAGAGTGGCTTGGTTCCCAGAATGAAGTCGGCCAAGCTTTCAGCAGATGATATCGGCAAGGAGGTATTTGTCTGGCTTGATGATGGTGGCGGTCAAAAGAGTGGCCTGCATGCAGTTGCCAGGCTTGTGAGCATCGATGAAGTGGAAATGCCACAAGTTCGCAACCCCAATAAAAGCAAGCCAGGCTATATGCTAAAGCTATCCGACATATCGACGAACGTTACATTGCCTCTAACAACCGATAATCTCTCTGACTATCGATATAGCAAGGGGACCAGTGGTCTTGAAAGGCTTGGCAAAATCCACCGAGATCGAAATGACAAGATACTGAGCATTTCCCCGTCCGAACGAGATGAATTGGCCGCGCGCTTCGGTTTTCGTTGAGCCAACTGCATTCAGGCCATGTCATGCTCTCAATCGGAGTACTTACCGTCTTAATCCCGGAAATCGCAAGTAGCGCATCACACCGATTTGTTTGAAATTTCTTGAATTGCTTCGTCTCGCCGATCTTGCCCCGGCAGTCATTGCGCATTATTTCAGCCCAATCGAGCAGGCTATATCTCAAACCGAGGCGCCGACGCATTAGTGTGTGTTGTCTTCACTGATCGCTGACAAGGGACACCAGAATGCTTATCGGCTCTGGCTGCGGAAATTTCAGTCGTCCGGCACCAACCTCCTGAACCAGCCTGATCGCCTCAGTTCCGTTCAGCCTAGCCATTTCAAGTGAACGCTCAAGCACTGCAATTTGACCTTGCCAGAGTTCAAGGGGTACCCCTTCCGGCCGCGAATTTCTGCGCCGCTGCAACCCAAGTTCACGGTTTCGGACTTCAATTTCAATCTGACCAGAAACTTGTGTGGCAAAATCCTCAAGCACCGACAAGGATTGTTCCACAACACGTTGGGAGAATTTGACTGCTTCCGATTTTATATACTCCAGTTGTTTCGCTCGAAGAGCTTTGGCTACATCAGGCCGCAGAAGATTTGCAAACGGGGTGCGTCCACGAGCGATCGCGTTGTCGGTCGAGGCGGTGATGGGCTGGAGGCAAAGGTCAATATGTTCAGTACTCAATTGCTTCCAACCATCTGGACCGTTTACCGTCCCCACCCGGATCAGTGTTCCGGGGTTCTCTAGACGCACTTTGCGTTGTAGCGCCCTAAAGAGAGCTTGAAGAGCCCTACGGTCCGCCAGGAGCGCATTTTTCTGCGCGTCAGTTCTGGCATTGTTGAGAAGTGCTTTTGCCTCTGGAGACCAAAGGTCTGGAACGATTTGATCCGGGAAGGAGTCGACGGTCGCAACCGTCAGGAGCGCAAGAGAGCCAATTTCACGGGCTGGATGGCCTTCGGGAAGTATAACACTGGTTTGCACAACTGGTGTTTCGATGCCGAAGTGATCGCTAGCAGCCTTTGCATAACCGTTCAGCACGGCATCGTGGACGACATTTCCGTGATCCAGGAAATGCAGAGGCCTCGCTGTTTCTTCACCTTGATCGGTAAACACAGCTTTTCGCGGAGGTGTTCCGATATCTGAGCGACGATAGATGAAAGGAATATGACCGGACATCCAGTTGTCCCGAGTGGTCTCTGGTAGCTGAAAAGGGCTTTCGCCTGCACGCCCTGTGGCAGCTTCGCGATAGTACCATAAAGTTCTGAAACGGTACCCGTCCACGTTGTCAGGGCGGGAGCTTATATCGAAGTCTCCGGATTTCCCGATAGTTTTGAACCACGCGCCAAGGGCGCGCTCTTCTCGTTTGACAGGCGTTTCCTGTGACTTTGCAATGTCTTGCATCATTGCTGGTTCCGGGCAGGCCTGGTCCCGCCAAGAAGAGAACGCGACTGTCGCCCGCTCTGGAGTATATGGGTCTGCTGATAGGAAGTTGCTTTTCAGTCCTGTTCCGTTCTCAGCGAGACGCGCTATCGTACCAGGAAGTTTTCGAGTTTTGGCAGTCTCGCCCAGCAGGGTCTGAACCTTCTGAAGTTCGTCAGCGGAAAGGGGGGGTAACGGTGCATCAAAAACACCCAGCGATGCGACGAGATCAGCGATAGCTGCCTCCTGAGAGCCCTCTACGAGGATGCGCCATATGTCGACCGTGTTCTGCTTCCTGCTTCGGAGCTTTGACCTGCCGAGACGGTCGATCCGGCCAATAAGCTGGTCAATGCTATCGATTTCCCAAGGCAGTGCGAAAAAAATAATTCCTTGCGCCACGTGATGAAGGTTCAACCCGGCCTGCACCCAGTCCCCAACAAGCAGAAGCCGGCTCTCGCCCGCGAGTAGCGGAGCAAGAGTTTCCTGTATTTCCCTGAGATTTGATACTCCGTCCACTTCGCTTGTTGCAGGGCGCCGCATCACAGAAATCGCGTCCGTAAGGTCAGGAAAATATCGCGGCAACGAAGTGCGGAGCATGTCAATCGTGGGGTTGTCGCCACAGACAATTATGAAGGATCTTTCCGGTGCATCACTCCATTGGCTGGCCAGAATATCCAGAAGTGCGTCAAGGCGGCTGTCCCCCGGGTCCTCAAGCGAGGCGAGGCGCGCCTGTTCCGCCGTTTCGCCAAGCTTTCCGCCTTGCACTGAAATTTCGGACAGGACGGTGCGAGCAGCCCGTGCGCTTCGCTGCAATGCTCGTGCAGCAGTCCAGGTTGGTCCCTGAAGGCCGTTCGCTGGATCAGCGTCTGCCAGCAATCTGTCAGCAATTTCAAATCGGACACGCTCGGAAGCAATCGGTTGGATACGTACTTCGTGGTTTCTGCGCTTTGGCAAGAAGTCGCTCCACTCGTTCCTTCCGTTGCGGATTATTCTCCTCCCCGAAGACGCTCGTAAAAAGCTCCGAGCCCACTGTCGGGCGTTATTGTCATTTTCAAGGAGTGCGATCGCGTTCTTTTCGCGATCTTCAAGGACTTCATCGAGAGTCCGTCCCTCCAAGCGCGCCAACTGACTTGCTTCAGGTTCAATCATCCGCAGGATCAGTTCACGCCACGCCTGATCGCCGAGGCGTGGCGTGGCTGAAAGTACCAGTACTTGCCGAAAGTTATCAGAGGCCTGCGACAACAGTTGGATTGTCTCGCGCGGCATGGTCTGGGGCTCGTCTACAATCAGTAAGTCGAACACAAACGGATCGGCGGTGATGGTGCGTTTGCCCTCACCCTGGCGGATCATAAGGTCACGAGGCCTTGCAAGAGTGACGGCCGCTGTTTCGTCAATGCTGTCATCCAGCGTGCCTGCAAGGGAAGGCATGATGTGCCCGCGGATCCAGCATTCCTCCTGCCATTGCGACAAGAGGTTGTCGGGAGCGACAACAATCGTACGATGTGAGGACTGCTGCCAGCGCAAAGCATTGATGATCATCAATGCCTGGACTGTTTTACCGAGGCCGACCTCATCTGACAAAAGATGCCGGATGTGGGTATCACCGAGGACTCGTCGCACCGTTGAAAGCTGGTGAGGAAGCGGATCGGCGGCTACTCCAAGAGCTCCGCAAAGGCCGATACTTAGCGCCGAGGTCCTGCGGCGAAGGGCTTGAACTCCATTGACGAAACGAAGGTACTGATCTGTCACGTCATCGCTCCGTCGCGCATATCCTGTCGCGCAAGCTTGTAGCGAAGAGCGGTATAACGAACTGCGCGCGCCGTTCGCACATCTGACAGGGTTTTAGCAAGAAGCCGTGGCCAGTTTTCCTCAAATATTGCTGCTTCTGGAGACAGCCAGAATTGCACTAAGGTTCGCAATTCAGCCCTGCCGATCCATCGCAGTCCAGGTCGACGAGAGGCATCAACGTGGCATTCGTCAAGAAGATCGACAAGATCGTTCTCGGTGAACTCGTCGTACGGGGCATTGGAAAGTGATATCCAACGTGCGTCAGGAAGGATGAAGCGCCTGAACATGGGAAGAAGTGGCATTTCCTGCGCCTGCACTAATGCCTCGAGCCAGTCCTCTGCTGGACGCGCCATATCGACTTCTTCGAACGCTTCGCGACCATCTTTCTCCAGATGAAGTCGAAGGTCCTCGTAAGCGTCAATCACCGCGAGGTCCAGATCTCCACCCAGGTCCTCCTCCCAGTTGTGCAAGGTTTCGGCGATCGTATTTACCGTTGCCCTAAAGCGGTCAATCAGGCGGTCTCTGAAAAACATCCAGTCAGAATTGTTTTCAATGCTCGGCAAGTCTTCACCTGTGAGCAGTCCCGCAGACTCTGCACATCGGAACAGCGCGCCATGTTGAGACAGGATGGAGAGATCTATTCCCGCCTCAGTTTTCTGCCACTCTTTGCCACAAAGGAGTCCAATGACTGCAGCTTCGAGATGGTCGACAACAGAGAAACGACGCCAGTTGCTGATAACATCGTCGGCTTCAGCCAGTTGCCAAGCTAATGTGGCCCGAGCAACATCGATCAATCCGACGTCGCCGTCGCGGGAGTCGGTCTCTCGTAACAAAGTTGGAAAGTTTACCCTTTCTCCAGTTAGTTGTTCAAAACTGAACTGGCGGCTGTCCGAAACAACAATTCCTGAGCCTAGCGTCTGATGCTGCCGGGAAGCCGGTAAGAGTAACTTCAGGTCACCGTCGTCGCCTTGGTCGGCATGAGGCAATGGGGAGCCCGGAGTCGCAACAAGAGTCGAAAAGGTTACGTTTTCGGTATTTTCGTCCAGCCAGCGCCCCAAACCAGGATCATAATAAAGATCCGGAAGGCCGGGTGAAAGCAGAGCACTGGCTGGCCGGAGCCCCTTTACTTCCACGTCGAGGCGCACGCTACCTAAAGGTCCCTCATATTGATGCAATTGCGTGTGTAAGCTCCGCAGCAGCGGCGAACCCCCGGCGATCACATGAGGTGTTCGGTCGATTATTTCTTTGATTGTGGAAATCCGCCGGTCGCCCGACCAAAGGCGAAGGCAGACAGAAACCTGTTCTAACGCAACTGGCGAAGCGATTTTTATCTCCAGTCTGCCGAGCTCAAGATCACGTAAAGTTGCTCTGGCGGGCTGAATACTGATGGAAGCTGGTTCAATATCGGGCGGCTCTATGACCTCGATAAGGATGGAGTCCGCGTCGTCGAGGTCGGGTGATGAAAGCGTGTGCTCTCCCGGAGAAGGCTGAAACGCAGCCCATCTTTCGCCGAGCAACTCCAGCCAGAACTCAGGGTACTTCTCGCCATCGAGAAAAGGAGTAAGACCATTATTGCGAGCCGAAACAAGAACCGGAAACTGCGCGGAAAAACTTGGAGTGACACCGGGCATTGGCATGCCTAGAACACGAAAAGCCGGCTTCTTTGATGGCAACGTGAAACCATGCCGTCGCAGGAACTCAGCATCTGCATCTGAATCTGTTTCAAGACGGCGAAATTCGGGTGATCCATCGCGATCGTTCCGAAGCCATTGAATTACTGACGCGCTTGCTGGAAGAACGTCAGTAGAGAAAACAGCCGTGGCACTGTGTTCTCCCGCTTCAATCAAAAAGAAGGATGCGTCGTCAGGCTGCAATTTATCCAAATATGAGTTTGTATCTTCCCGTTGCTGGCCAGACGAGGTGCCTAAATCATACAGGGGATGTTTTGGAAGAGTACCAAAAGGGCCAAGCGCGATCTCGCCGCCAGCGAGAAAGGAGCGCAGTGAAATACTTTGTTCTGCGCCCATGGCTCTGATCCGATCTCCTTGAATGCGCAGTTCAGCGACCATTTCGTCTCGCAGACTTGCTTTCAGAACTGGTCCACGTATTGCCAGTTCATGAGGTAAGCCATCGGAGAGGCTGAGGACGAAGCGGGAGGAGGGGAATTCCTTCGCTCGTGAAGTCTTGCGTGCCAAACCACGGCGAGCTTCGGAAATCGCGCGGAATGATCTCGCATCCTTGCGGACATCCTCGTCGATCCTGCCAAGAATACCGGCAGACATCCATCCCTCAGCGTCGGGAATGAGCAAACGTCGCATAACCTCGTGCGCGACATCACCGTTACCAAGCCAGTGCTCAAAGCGACGGCTTGAGTGTCCTGACGCAAGTTGTTTAAGGTACTCAAAGAGAGAGTCCGTATCCTCAACTGAAATTCCTGATCGTATCGCTCGCCGGAGCGCATCAGTGATCTGAGGCTGAATCTCCAAAGGCGCTAATGCGTTGCAAATTGGCCATGCAATTAATGGGAAATGTCGTTCCCATGGACTGTCTCCCGGACGTGCCAGCTGAAAATTCTGGTGACCAATTTCAAACAATCGAGTGATGGCGGTCCTAAATTCCAAACCGGTCTCGACGATAATTTCTCGAGATAATAATGGCCAGAAGTCCGTTCCCGTACCCCTGTAACGGTACCCGACCTCAGAAGCCACAATCAAAAGTGGCAAGTAACTCCAGGTCCAGTTTGCCCGCTTCAGGTGGGGATCCTGCTCCAAGGCGAGAGCAAGGGCTGTTTTCAGTTGCTCGATCTGAGTTCTGTCCAGCTCGTGCTCTACGGCGAAGACAGGGAGGTTTTCACGCGCACGGGCGAGATCGGAGAAATGGTCTGCAAGCGCCGAGTGCTGGCCTTTCAGGACCTCGGTTGCTTGCATTAGCCAATCTCCAAACTTTTTTCTTAAAATACTTCGAGTTTAACCTACGGTTGCAAATTTCTGCCGCATCGGCGACAAAGTTGATAGTTAGGCTGATGAAGTCAACAAAAATACTTAAGAAATTTGAGATTTAAGCGTGAATTCTGTCCCGGTGAATTTTCCCAAAGTTTTTGTATCTATGCGTTCTGGCCCACGTACCAGGCGCGCAATTGCGGACCTTGTTCGTAGCATAGTCAACGTTAGAAAAGGCATCAGCCGCATCTCTGTTGTGGAGTGGGTTACTCAATTCATTACTGATGGTGATTCCTCGGATGTCGTTTCCACTGTTGAGAATGTGATAGATGTCTTGTGCAGCGTAAATGACATCGGATTTGGCGTAGTTCGTGATGAACCTGTTTTAGTAGCACTGCCTGAACGGCGGGTGGCGCTTCCCGATGGTCGCATCATTGTGCTCGGCAATCACGAGGTTGGTTTCAGCGAGGAATCTGACCTTCTCTTTCCAGAGGCGGAGACAGGTGCAACTGAAACTTTGATCGACCTGCTGAGAGAGTTCGCAGCAGAAGATACTCAGGGGCCTATTGGCTTTCTGCAATCAAGCGGACGGTGGACAAATCAAAGTCCTATGCCGCCGGAACTAATGTGCGCGCTGCAACTATGCGGTTCTTTCGATCCGGTGACGCTGGAGTGGTCCCTAAGCGACGTGAATGCCAGTTTCCTTAACGAATGGTTCGGGACACTGCCAACATCAGAGTATGAGCAAGGCGCGTCGCGGCTCGATCCCAGTCAGCAAAGAGTGGTCAATGCTCCTGCGCAGGCTCGTCTGGTAGTCGAGGCCGGCCCTGGTTCGGGAAAAACCCATGTAGCATGTAAGCGAGTGATTACGCTCGTACAGGAAGAATCTCTGGCTCCTTCTCGTATTCTTCTTCTAAGTTTCACCCGCTTGGCGGTGGCAGAAATCAGGGATCGGATCTTCGCGCAACTTGCCGACGTGCCGAATGTGACGGCTCTTCAAATCCGTACCTTCGACTCTTTTGCTGCTCGTCTTCTGTGGGTCACCGGGGCTGGAGGATCCGCCGGGTACGATGCCAACATCCGAGCTGCGACGAATCTTCTGCGTTCGGGGGACGCATTAGTGGCAGATGCAATCGGTCAGCTTGAACATGTCGTAATAGATGAGGCACAGGACCTCGTGGGCGACAGAAAGGCACTTTGCGACTCTCTCGTCGAGTTGTTGCATCCTGAATGTGGCGTGACGATTCTGGGAGATTTTGCTCAGGCAATCTATGGTTACCAGGGTCGCAGCAGAAGCGAAGTTACTTTCCTTTCCGAAAAAGCAAATTCTGAGAATTTCCGGAATGATCGGCTGGAGTTTGACCACCGAACCACGAACAGCTCTCTTCAGCGGTTATTTGAAGAAGCGCGGGAGGTTCTGCGAAGTGATCCTGATGGTTCTCGCGATACATACTTCAAGGTGCGCCAACAGATACAGGATGCAGCTCTGGAGACGGGTATCGCAAAGTTCACGACCCATCCGACCACAACGCGCGGCCTGATCCTCACGCGGAGTCGCAAGGCCCTTTTTACTGCGGCGGAGGCGTTGCGAGCCGAAGGGCGTCAGTTCCGCATGCGGCTTCCTGACCGTCCGGTTCGGATTGCACCCTGGATCGGCGCAACGCTTGGCGGTCTTCCGGCATCTGAGAGACTGTCTAGGGAAGCGTTTGAATTTCTTCATGGTGCCCTTCAACCGGCAATTCACGAGGATAGTCAGGCGTGTTGGGAAATTCTGCTCGAACTCGATGGATCCGGCCGCGACAGTATTCTCATAGGCCATGTGGCAGAAGCCCTCGAGGATGCTCCACTGGAACTACTCTGCGACTACGAGGGCAATGGTGGGCCACTTATTTCAACGATTCACGCGATAAAGGGTCGCGAGGATCAACGCGTAATGTTGCTCCTGACCCGTGCTCCATATGGCGATACAGTCGATTGGGGAGACGAGGCGCGAACTCTGTATGTGGGAGCGACGCGTTCCGCTGCCGAACTGAGGACGGCATGGATCACTCCGGACAAGTATTATTCCAAAGGTAAGCCTGCACGATACTGGGCTCCTCGAAAGGAATACCGACTGATCGAAATCGGGCTCGAAGGTGATCTTGAAAACTGGCAAGATTTCCTGCGAGTAGCAAAGATAGACGATCCTCGACATACGATAGCAGCCATCTGGCAGGCTGCGGCTGCCGGAGTTTTTGCAGAGACAGTCGTAGATTCTGAGGAAAGGCTTCTTATTCGTGCTGTTGGCGGAGACGCCGCGCTTCTGGGCTGCCTGTCCCCCGGCTTTGTCGAGGTGCTGCAATCGATAAGGCAGACCGCTTTGGACAGCCCGTTGCCGGAGCGCATCTCTGGGTTTTCGGTGGTGGGTGCCACGACCGTCGTGGTGCTAGATCGCACAGGAAATGCACCCTCTGTTGGATTGATGCCTCTCATAGGGGGCTTCGCTCAGGTACCTCGTTGAAGTGAAAAAGGTTTTGAAGAATGCACATGAACGATGCTCGCGACATATTGGTGAAACGATTGAAAGTCGACCTCATAGGGCCTGAAGCGGAAGATGAGGTGATCAGCGACAGGCCAACAGATCGATATCTCACGGGGATTCTTTTTGCTCAAAGGACGGCAATTTCTGCGGAAGATGATGATGAGGCATCTGATGCTGATGACGCTGATTATGCCGGCACCGCACTTGACGGTGTAAAAGCTGCATCGACGTTCAGGCCGAGTTCTGCAGGCTTGTCATTTGCGGTTTTGCCTTCAGGCAAAGGCGCTTCGTTGCGTGTGACGGTTGAAGGCGCGCGCTATCGTGCGGATGAGGCGCAGAGCGAAGAAGGGGAAACTCGTTCTCGACGCAGGAAGGATTGGCGGCGCGAGCCCTACTTGGCCGAACTCATTCTTGAGCTGGACAAACTGCAATCCAATGAATTGCCAACCCTTAGTCTGGCGGAGTATGGCCTCCCGGGGGCAAGTCTTCACGTACGTGTTGCTCCCTGGAAGGATGTCCAGCTGGTTACACTGGCCCTGACGAACGATGCAAAGCCTGCTGAGGCGAAGAGCCGTGTTGCAAATGAAGAAGCGGCTTTGTTTCAAGTATCGCTCTGTGTTGAATGTGAGCGGGAGTGTCACTTCGTTCCAAAGCCAGATCGTCTGGTGGGCACAAGTCAAGACGACGATGCAAAATCAGCGGGCCTCCTCTACAGAAATGTGCAGCAATGGGCCGTGGGACACACATGTTCCGCGACCTGGGACGAGCCGGTTGATGGCACAGTCCGGGAGGTAAGAACCAGCTGGTTCCCGGAAGCGACAGTTCACGTTGTGAGCGCCGTTGGTGATGTTGAATTCAATAGTGAAGAAGCTCGCGCGCCGCTTAGTGCTAGCTGGCTCGCGACAAATGATACAGCTGTGCTTTGCGAAGGTCTGCGTGCATTTGTCGATGGATATTCTGAATGGATTGCAAAGGCAGAGGGTGGGGTCTCTGGGCTCCCGACCCAACTGACCGAACATGGGGAACTGCACATCAGCCGTTGCCGCGAGGCTGAGCAGCGAATGCGCAAAGGGATAGCGCTTCTTGAAGAAGCGCCTGACGTTCTTAATGCCTTTCGAATGGCCAACGCTGCTCTAGGGCTCCAGTATTCGTGGCGGATTAATCCTGAGCCGCCGGAACTTTCGTGGAGGCCTTTCCAGCTAGGGTTCGCGCTTTTGAGTTTAGAATCTCTGGCCAACAACTCGTCTCCGGAACGTGAGACAATGGATCTTCTGTGGTTTCCAACAGGTGGTGGGAAAACAGAAGCCTATCTTTTGCTGACGGCCTTCGCTATTTTTCTGCGCCGCCTGAGGGCTTCAGGCCATCCCCGTGGTGCAGGGGTAACTACCTTCATGCGATACACGCTTCGTCTCTTGACGATTCAGCAGTTTGAGCGAGCTGCCGCGCTTATTTGCGCCTGCGAGATGATCCGGATCGGAAAAGCTGATGCCGGCTCTGCCAAATTGCCTGCGCATTTTGCCACAGATGCCCCAATTTCATTGGGGCTCTGGGTTGGTGAAGGGGCAACGCCGAACAAAGTGGCAGATGCGGAAAGGGCTCTGGCAAATAATGGCGAAAGTTCTCCGGCTCAACTGCGAACATGCCCAAGATGCCACCAGCCACTGGACTGGAAACAGTCCGCTGACGGGGGAAGGATTGAGGTACGCTGCACTTCCATGTCTTGCGATGTGGCCGAGGCAATCGGTCTGCTGCCTGTCTGGACGGTTGACGAAGACGTCTATCGCGAGCAGCCGACGCTTATAATTGGGACGGTGGACAAGTACGCGCAAATCACCCGAAATCAGACATCAGGGTGCCTTTTCGGCGTAGGAACTCCGGCTGATCCGCCGGATTTGATTATTCAGGATGAGTTGCATTTAATCTCGGGACCTCTCGGCAGTCTGGCAGGGCTCTATGAAACGGCTATCGATGAGTTGTGTCGTGGGACGTCCGAACATCGCGCCAAGATAATCGGATCGACCGCAACAATCCGCCGAGCTGAAGCTCAGATTAGGGCACTGTTTGACCGGAACTCATTCCAGTTTCCACCACCGGGTCTCGACCACACGAATTCCGGCTTTGCTGTTGAGGACCGAAGTGTTCCGGGACGCCGGTATGTTGGTGTGACAACTGTTGGACGCTCGGCCAAGTTCACCCAACAGGCCGTTGCCGCTTCGCTTCTGCAAGCGGCAACAGACGCCAGGCTGGATGACGGCGCGCGAGATGGCTACTGGACGCTGGTAAACTACTTTAATTCGCTAAGAGAACTCGGTGGTGCGCTCGTACTGATGCGAGACGACGCGGCGCGAAGTATTCACGATTACGCTGCTCGCCATGGGAATGAACCAGAACGCGATGCTCAGACACAAATCGAGTTGACGAGTCGTGTGCGCTCAAGCGAAATTCCTCGCTTCCTGAAGGATTTGGAACGACCATGGAACGATCCGGATCACATCGATGTCGTGCTGGCCAGCAACATGATTTCGGTTGGAATGGATGTTTCGCGTCTTGGCTTGATGCTGGTTAACGGGCAACCAAAGACCATTGCTGAGTACATTCAGGCTACCAGCCGCGTAGGTCGCAGCAGTCGTGCCCCCGGCCTCGTGATTACCTTATTTAACGCCGCAAAATCTCGCGATCGCAGTCGGTATGAGACTTTCGCCAGCTGGCACCGCAGTCTTTATCGTGACGTCGAAGCCACGAGTGTCACACCCTTCGCGCCGCGCGCTCGAGACAGGGCACTCCATGCTCCGTATGTGGCTCTGGTTCGCCACCTTGTAAACGGAATGACGGACCCGGGAGCCATTCAACAACATCAGAAAGAGGCAGAGGAGTTGTTGAATAGGATCATTGAACGGATAGAGCGCATCGATCCAGCTGAGGCCGACGCTGCGCGCCGGCAGCTCGACAAATTCCTTGATGACTGGTTTGATCATCAAGGCCTGAGTGAATACTGGAGCGACTATAACGATGCGCTTTTGACCTCGGCAGAAGCTGCTGCAGAGCGCGGAAACAGAGCCCGCTTCAGCAAACAGAAACCAACGCCTAATTCACTTCGCACAGTAGAGGCGTCTACGCCATTCGTCCTCCTTGGTGGATCTCACGACAGGGGGGCAAATTGATGAAATCTATCGGGAAAATTCGACGGAGTCAGGTTCTCTCTGGCAACGGTCCCGGGGCTATTATTGATTTTCGAGGTGAGGACGGGGCGCCTATCTCTGTGGTGGCCGCCGGTCTCGAGTCCTGGGACAAACTTTCGGCTAAGCCGGGCTTGCTCAATGACCAGCGGATCAATCACGAACCGCTCCAGGCACGCCTGCAAGTTCGGGGATTTCGCCTGCCGCCTGTCGGTGAGGAACGTTTCGGACAGTCCAAGAGGCCGCGCCTGCTGCCCGCATATCGCTTCCCAGACTGGCATGTTTGCCCCAAATGCAATCTTTTGCAGAGAAGCCGCTTCTGGGGCTCTGAGATTGAAAAACCCGAACTCTACTGCACAAATTGCAGTTCCGGCAGAGGAAAAAGGATTAGAAAAGTTTACGCGGTTCCGGTTCGATTTGTAGTCACTTGCCCTGCCGGTCACCTTCAGGATTTTCCATGGATGTCATGGCCGAGACATCTTGAAACGTGCTCAAAAAAGAAACCACTAAAACTAATTGGCGATGGAGCTGGTCTGAAGGGGCTGAAAGTTCACTGTACCGAATGCAATCAGCAAAGAGACCTCGACGGGGCGTTATCTCCTGGAGCGCTCGGAAAGCTGCCCTGTGATGGAAAGTCGCCTTGGCTGAAATCTGAGGCAAAGGGGTGCAGCCATCAGCCTGTCGCAATTCAACGAGGTGCTTCAAATGCTTACTTCCCGGTCATTGCTTCGGCGTTAGATGTTCCTCCGTTCGGCGGTTCTTTCCGGGATATGCTTGAGGAATTCTGGGATGATCTCATATCGCTGGACGATCGGGACCAGCTCCCTCTCTATGTGAAGAAAAAGATTCACCCGGTTTGGCCAGATCCGCAGGTTAGAGCAGAGGAACTGACGAAAAAAATTCTGACTTTGCTCAATTTGCTGGACGACCAAACGGGCGATCTTCGGCCCAATGAGCATATGATGCTTTGTTCCGGAGCTGCTGGTGATGAGCATTTCCCTGAGTTCCAGATCAGCCCACAAAGTTTGCCACCCGGCATGGCTGGTTACCTGAGCCACCTCGTGTCGGTCGAGCGATTGCGCGAGGTTCGCGTACTTCGAGGGTTCAGCCGCCTCAACGCTGTGGAGGCCAATGATAATAGTGCATTTGTTGCGCCGCTTTCGGACGCAAAACTGAACTGGCTTCCTGCTATTGAAGTGCGTGGAGAAGGAATCTTCATAAGCTTTGATGACGAAAAAGTTTCAAAATGGGAGGCACGAAAAGAAGTTTCTGACCGGGCCAGAGAGGCGCACATTGCGGCAGAAAGCGCCTGGCGTGAGCATAATGGAGAAGATCGCCCTTTCCCGATGACGATCTCGCCACGCCTGCTTTTGGTGCACACGACCGCACATGCCCTTGCAGAACAGCTTTCACTGGACAGCGGATATTCAACTGCCTCCATCAGAGAGCGTTTGTACGTTTCGCCTGGTCCGGGAGGAATGTGCGGCTTCCTCCTCTATACATCGGCGCCGGATTCCGATGGCACTTTGGGAGGGTTATCCCGAAAGGGACGAACAAACGAGCTGGGGCCGCTTTTGTTTTCTGCATTGCGTGATCTGGAATGGTGCTCCTCAGATCCACTTTGCAGCAGCGGGATCCTGTCTTTGTCGGAAGGCTCGGGTTCTGCGGCATGTCATTGCTGCACCTTTCTTCCGGAAACCTCTTGCGAGCATTTCAACCGGCATCTGGACCGCGGCATGCTCGTAGGTACGCCGAACCAGCCCGAAATCGGGTTCTTCAGAAATCTTCTCAACGGGGGGGAATGAACATGGCCCGCATGTATCCGTCTCAGCTTCCGAAACACGTTATTGAAAATCCAAAACTGTCTTCTGAAATTCGCGTCTACGAGATGCTTCGCGACCAACTCGCAGGTGACTATAACGTCTATTATTCAAGGTCATGGCATGAAGCGGATGCTGGCGGCGGCGAATTTGATGGTGAAGCCGACTTCATCGTAGCGCACCGCGAGAATGGGCTACTTTTTCTTGAAGTTAAAGGGGGGCGTGTAAGCTGCCGAAAGGAAGACGGCCAATGGCTCAGTACTGATCGGGATGGATTTACGTTCAAAATCAAGAACCCTATTTCCCAGGCTCGGAGTAGTAAGCATCACTTTCTCAAGCGACTAAAGAAGCGTCTCGGCAGTCGTTTTATACGCGTTCGTCACGGCGCAATCCTGCCAGGCAGCACGCGACCTTCACGTGCACTTGCCTCTGACGCGCCGCTCGAAATCGTGGCTTTTGGTGATGACATGGAAAAACTTGACCGCTGGGTCGTTCGCCGAATGACGGAGGGGGCTGACGCTCGTGAGGAGCCACTTGGCCTTGATGGGTTGAAGGCGCTCGAAGAGCTGCTAGCCAGCCACTTTGAACTTCATGCCCACATCGGCGGCAGCCTGGCGGATGACGCCAGGGAAATAGAACGTCTGACCGGCGAGCAAGCCTGGATTCTTGACTCCCTCGCTGACAACAATGAACTGGCGATTTCTGGCGGAGCAGGAAGTGGCAAAACCGTGTTGGCCATTGAAGCCGCCATCAGATTTGCAAAGGACGGGCAGCGTACTTTGTTGACCTGTTTCAACGCACCGCTGGCAAACCATCTTCAGAACTCCTGTAAAGGTCAGGAGAACCTTGTAGTTGCCAGTTTTCACTCACTCTGTCGCAAGTTTGCTGAAGATGCTTCGATTGATTTGCCTGCGAACGTGGGGCAGGCTTTGTTTGATACTTACCTGCCAGAAGCTCTGGTGGACGCAGTGGGCAGTCGACGTGATTTCGGTTTCGACACAATCATTATCGATGAAGGCCAAGATTTTCGTGACTCCTGGTTAAACTCATTGCGACTGATCCTGAAGGATGGAGGGGAGGAGCGCTTCTATGTGTTTTTCGACGACAATCAGCGTCTTTTCTCACAGGATGACAATTTCATTTCAGCTTTGCCTCAGTCAGCCATCCCACTGACGCGAAACCTCAGAAACACCCGGCGCATTCATGCACTTATTTCTAAGTGGTACGAAGGCCGGCGGTCAACTGCCATTGGCCCCGAAGGCGAGCCTGTAGGCATCATGGAGTGTCGCTCAAGCGATCTCGCGTTTTCCAAAGTTAATGAACGAATAGCTCGCTTGTTGTCGTCCTCCCAGGTTGGTGTCGGACAGATAGCCGTGCTCACAAGCAATTCGACAGACTTGAAAGCGCCGCCGGGAAAAATTGCGGGCATCGATACTTGCCGCGCGGATGAGCTTGCCCCTAATCGTATCATTTTCGACTCTGTCCGCAGATTCAAAGGTCTCTCCCGGCCCTGCGTCTTTGTAATAGGCCTTGAAGAATTGCGAGATCCCGAGCTGATTTATGTCGCCACAAGCAGGGCAAATATTCTCCTTGAGCTGGCAGGAACGTCTGAAGACATTGCTCGAATTACCATGATTAAGGAAGATGAGGGCTGACGTTTGCACCTGGCCCAAATCACTTGTTCTAATTTGACGGATGCCCTCCCACTTCGGCCTTCATTCCCGGCGCGAAAAATCCTCGGCTCAGCCTTGTAAACGCCTGCTCTGGTCTCCACGGTAGGAGGTGAGCAGAGTCAGCAACATACCTAGGCTTCCGCCGGACCGGTCCGATTAGGCTGGTCACGGAGGTCATCGAAGAAGGGAGCGCAAATTTGAAAGATCTGATTAACCAGCCCGATGCCCCTAGGCTCATCTATGGCCTTAGGGACACTGGATACAGCTTTAACACCGCGGCAGCCGACATAATTGATAACTCGATTGCGGCGAATGCAACTGAGGTTCACGTCCGCATTGAGCTGGCCGAGGACGGGAAGAAGTTTGTTTACTTCGGGGACAATGGCGACGGCATGGATTACGATATGCTGTTCGATGCGATGCGCTATGGTGCGCCGGCGAGAGCAAACCTCGCCAGCCTCGGGAAATTCGGGCTTGGATTGAAGACAGCGTCCAGTTCGGTCTGCCTCAGATTCACTGTTATTTCTCGTAGGTCTGCCAGCGATGAGTTCTCAAAGCTGGCGTGGGATCTTGAGCATGTCGAGGAGGAAAACCAGTGGGAGATGCTGCGGGAGCCAATGACCGCAGATGAACATGAGGTTTTTGAAGAGCTTTGTGGCGATAAGGGTACGCTTGTCATCTGGTCCAAATGTGATCGCCTGTTGTCTAAGGAATACGAAGAGCCAGGTGGCGCTCGGGAGCAAGCGGCGGTCCGCAGGCTCGGTGACCGACTGAAAGAGCACGCGGCATTAATCTACTACAGGTTTTTGGATGCGAATGATGAACGAGAGCGGAACGTCGTAATCACCATAAACGGTGAAAATGTCGATCCTTGGAACCCGTTTTACCCCGAAAAGGCCGAACAAGTTCTGCCTCCAGAAAAGCAGAAACTAGAGATCGAATTGGAAGATGGTTCGGTTGAGCTTGCGCACATCAAGGCGTGGATTCTTCCCAACAGAAGGGACCTTTCAAAGGAAGAGCAAAAGGTTGCCAACATTACCAACCGTGGTCAGGGTTTTTACATCCACCGGGAAGGTCGTGTGATTCAGCAAGGTGGCTGGCTTGGGGTGTTCGGGGCGGTAGAACCGCATACGTCACTTTTGAGGGTCGAGTTCGACTTTGATTACAAACTTGATGAGGCATTTAAGGTCGACGTCAAGAAATCAAAAATCCTCTTTGACCCGGCACTTGAAGAGGCCTTGAAGACATTGCTGCAGCCCACGTACCGCGAAGCTGGAAACCGCTATCGCCGAAAAGAGAAGGCCGTTGCAGCGGAACGTGGAGTGGATCACGGAAGCGCCAATAAGGCAATCGGCAACACTCCATCCACGAAAAAACCTGCTGTCGGTTCGGCAGACCCGGAGCAAAAGACGGCAACCCTCAATAACAATCGTGGAGCCGGAATAAAGCTTAGAGTCCCTGTGGATATTAATGTCAGCGCCGATAGCATCTATGTAGAGGCGGTAGAAACGATCACTTCGGGCGATCTCTGGGAACCGGCAATGCGCAGCGAAGCGGACTCAGGTTTCGTTTCAGGCGTGCGCATTAACAAACACCATGATTTCTATATGAAGATCTACCAGAGGGCGGCTGCCAGTGGATATGCAGTGGAAGGCATGGACCTTCTTCTCTGGGCCTTCGCAGTCGCGGAACAAAATAATACGAACGATGAGCTTGAGCCTATTTTCGAGGACATAAGAAACGAAATATCCACCAACCTTAGAAAGCTACTTCGCGAAGTTCCTTTGCCAGACGACGAAGAGCTGACAGGAACCGTGGACGAAGACGAGGCCTGAGATGCTAGCCGAAAAACGGGCCTTGATTCATCAGGAGGTTGAGGAAGGAACCGGCGCGGGCATTTGTCTGGAAGAGGACCGGAGCGGGCTCCAGACCGCATTGCATCTTTGGTTCTCGGACCTTGAAAGGTCGCACAGTCCGATCGTCATTCTGCAGCCTACAGGCCTTCATCGTTTCCGGGCGAAGTTGACCTTTGGAAATTTTGCCGCGGACACCATCCGTCAAATGCAAAATGCGGAAGAGGAAGAGATACAGCTGGCCCGTGCGCTTGTTTCTTCGGTCGCCCTGGACGCTAAGGTAACTTTGAGTGATGGGCAGACGCTCGATAACTGGCACGTCAGTCCCAAAGACTTCTCTATAATCGTTGAAAAGAAGGACATTGAGGCCCGCTTTGACGACGAGGCGCTTACAGAAACATGCAGGTCTATTGTAATACCGCTGCTTGCAGCAATGGCAGAGCTCTATGGTTACGATCCGGTCGAAGAGATCCATCAGCCCGACGAAAACGCCTTGCTCGAAGGGGCCGTCAAAGTTGCAGTGATCAGAAAGCGAGAACGTAATCCCAGAAACCGCCTGCTGTGTATCCGTATTCATGGACCAATATGCAAGATATGCGGGCTCGACCCGGAAAAGCTTTATGAAGAGGCCGGCGGAATCATTGAAGTCCATCACCTGCAACCTCTGTCGCTGACGGAAGACGAGCGACCCTACGATCCGATAACTGACCTGATTCCTCTTTGCCCAAACTGCCATCGTGCCGTTCACACTCGGCGTCCGGTTCCCTGGACGCCTGAAGAGATCCTCGAGAAATTTGACAATGGCTGAATCGGCGCAGTCTCTTCCTCTTGATTACAGGGTTGTTGCCGCCAGTCCAACGGCGGGATGGGAGTTGTCTTCGCGTGTGGTCCAGCCCGAGCTTCAGATCAGCAAGACCGACTTCGGATTTGTAGTGAGCCTGGTCGGGAGCCGAACTGTACGGGGGCAGAAGAAGGTTTGGAATGCACTTAGTCCTCGTCATAACTGGGTTGCCGATGGGCATGTGATCCGGCCGCTTCCCCACGACACGCCAGACGTTCTTCGAGAGCTTATTGGTGAAGAATTACCCGAAATGATCGGCTTTTCTGATGTCGTTCGTCTGCTCCGAATTGAAAACTCGGATATTCCCGTTTTTGCAGATAGTGGTGTGCTCCTTCCTGCGCGTGAAGCTGCTGAAGAGATTTCGCGCGCTGAGCCCGTAAAGGGCCTGCAAGCTGTGCTTTATCCCTACCAGGCTCAGGGCGTGTCCTGGATGCGTCGGACTATTGAACATACCGGAGGACTGATACTCGCGGATGAGATGGGACTTGGCAAAACTATTCAGGTGATAGCGTTGCTACTGTGTGAGAAACCGACACAGGAAGCGCCTGCACTTATTGCGTGCCCCACAAGCCTTATTGCGAATTGGCGTAATGAGATACTCAAATTCGCGCCGGAGCTGTCTGTCATTATCCATCGTGGTGCACATAGAACAGGGGTAGTTTCTGGGCTTCAACAGGCTCAAGTGGTGCTTTCTACATATGATACGGTTGTGAATGACATCTCCATTTTTTCCGGTCTTCGCTGGACCTGGCTGATATGCGACGAAGCCCAGGCGCTAAAAAACCCTGATTCTGGCCGGCGGAAAGCAGTGGCATCTCTTCCCAGAGAGCGGACAATACCCATGACCGGCACGCCAGTGGAAACCAGCCTGCTTGATCTATGGTCGCTTACAGATCTTGCGATTCCGGGTCTTTTGGGCAGCCGTGCAAACTTCGAGACCGACTTCCCAGACACCGAGGAATCGGCGCGAGCACTTTCGCAGATTACCGACCCGGTTGTACTTTGCAGAAAGGTTGCCGACGTTGCCGGGGATCTTCCGGAGCGCAGGGACATCGACATTCCACTTGAGCTCGGGGATGAGCTTGCGCTTCGTTACGACGAAGTTCGGCGGGCAACGCTCGAGAGATACCCGGTAGCCGGAAATCTCGTGGCGACCGGGCAACTCCAGCTATTCTGCGCTCATCCGTGGTTGCAAGGCGGGGGTGGAGCCGACGAAAACGATGACGCTGAAGTCGCTCCAGCCGGTAAAACCCCGCTTGTCACTCCGAAGATCGAACGCACTGTCTCTATCCTGGACGAGGCGTTTCAAAGCGGTAAGAAGGTTCTCATCTTTGCAATCTTCAATCGATGCAGTGACCTCATTCGCGAGGCGGCAAAGGGGCTACTTCCGGAGGCTTTCTGGTCGAGTATTAATGGATCAACACCGCAACAGGAGCGGCAGTCGATCGTGGATGCATTTTCTGATCACGAGGGACCCGGTTGCCTTGTCCTGAATCCGAAGGCGGCTGGCGCGGGGTTGAACATCACAGCTGCGACAATTGTCATCCATTTTACCCAGGCGTGGAACCCGGCGCTTGAAGCACAGGCGAGTGCCAGAGCGCATCGGAGAGGTCAAACGGAACCTGTTTGGATCTATCGCCTCTTTTATGAGGATACGGTAGAACGCGTTATGATTGACCGATCAGAATGGCGCCGACAGCTGGGGAATGAAGCGGTTCCTGTATCTACCCGGGATCCTAATGATCTGAAACGTGCGCTAACAATAAGGCCTGGAATAGGAAGCTGATGAGTAACCAAACTTTCGAAAAAATGCTGACGGCAAATGACACCGGTGAGACAGGCGGTCATCAGGCAGGTGTTCATATTCCCAAGACGCAGACCGATCTTCTGGAAATGTTACCATTTCTTGATGCGTCGCAAAAAAACCCAGACGCTTGGCTCGAAATGCGTGATGAAACGGGCGAAACATGGCGATTCCGGTACATCTACTACAACAATAGATTGCACGATGAAGGCGGAACCCGAGACGAGTATCGAATTACACATATGACAAAGTTCTTCAGAGCCGTTGGAGCTAGTGCGGGTGACATTTTAGTGCTTTCCGGAGCGCGTGGGTCCCACAGTTATTCGATCTCAATTCGGAAGCCGGATAATATTCCGCAGGAAGATTCGGATAGGCCAGTTCGAGTGCGACTTCGGGGCTGGCGTCGAGTGCACTAACAGCCGCTACATCAATGGCGAGTTAAAGATCCAAATGGATCTTGAGCAAATCTAGGGTGAGCTGTTTGTGAATGTTGTGGCCAAGAAAGGTTCGGAGGAGCATCGTTTGTACGGCGGCAAGCATGATCATAGGCGTTACGAATGGCACGCTGAAAGGATCCGCGCGGATCAGGATGCTTGGGTTGACTCATCACTATTGATGGATGTGGTTCGCACGAACAGCAGCACTCCGATCCCGGACGTTGTCCTCGAATACCTGCGTCGCCGGCTTGACGGAGAGGTCCCCTCTCCACCTGGACGGAGGCCAGCGGGCGCTGCGGGGTTCATTCGAAACGAACTTATCCGCCTCTACTATCGTAGTTATTTGGACTGGCTGACGGCGAGGAAAAAGTCGGCGGGCCTTGACGGGTGGGCTAGCATCCGTGAAGCGGAATGGTGGCAGGGAGCGCCCAGTGAGCGAGCCGCCCGAATGACCAGGAAACGTCTCGCCCGATCGATCTCCTGGCAGAGGGTGCGCCAGATTGCGTCGGAGACCAGCTGAACGGCGCAGCCTCACGCAACGCGTTCCAAATAAGTCCGACGAATTATTCGAAATGATCGCTGTTCCTACCCTGTTTAATAGGGAGGTCGTCTTCAACCGATGGAGTACGACCAATGACAGACAGCAATCAAAGGGGAGCATCCGCTCTCGAACAGATCGCCATAGCAGACCTGAAACCCTTCGATCGGAACGCTCGCACGCATAGTGACAGGCAGATCAGTCTGCTCGCAGGCTCGATCGAGGCCTTAGGGTTTAACAACCCGGTTCTCGTCGATCATGCGAACTGCATCATCGCCGGACACGGTCGGGTGAAAGCCGCCCGCAAACTAGGACTGAAGACGGTGCCTGCCGTCCGGATTGAGCACCTGAGCGAAAGCGAAAAGCGAGCCTACATCCTCGCTGACAACCGCCTGGCGGAGAGGGCTGGCTGGGATCGTGACATCCTGGCCATCGAACTTCAGCACCTGACGACGTCCGACCTGACCTTCGATGTCGAGATAACCGGGTTTGAAACGGCCGAAATCGACCTCCTCATCGGCGACGAAGCAACCGAAGACAGCGAGGGTGAGAGAGCGGTCTTGCTGGACCCTCAGGAACTAGCGGTGACCAGGACAGGAGACGTCTGGCGCCTCGGGGATCACCGGCTATGCTGCGGAAATAGCCTCGATCCTGCGGCCTGGGAAGCAGTGATGGAAGGTGAACGGGCCCATGCGGTCTTTACGGATCCCCCATACAACGTGCCTGTGTCAGGTCACATCTGTGGCCTCGGTGAGACGCAGCATCGCGAGTTCGCGATGGCATCCGGCGAGATGTCACGTGCCGAGTTCACGGCCTTTCTCAAACACTCGCTCGACCTCCAGCGTCAATTCAGCTGCGACGGGGCGGTTCTGTTCAACTGCATGGACTGGCGGCACATCGGCGAGATGGATGCAGCAGCCACTGAGGCTGGCCTCACCACGCTGAATATCTGCGTCTGGGTCAAATCCAACGGTGGCATGGGGTCGCTTTACCGGTCGCGCCACGAGTTTGTTTTCGTTTTCCGGTCGGGCCGGGGGGGCCACGTCAATAATGTTCAGCTTGGCCGGTACGGGCGGTATCGGACAAATGTCTGGGAATACGCCGGGGTCAACAGTTTCGGCCATGGCCGTATGGACGCTCTTGAAATGCATCCCACCGTCAAGCCGGTTGCGCTGGTTGCGGACGCAATCCGGGACTGTTCGCGCAGGCGGGATCTCATCCTTGATCCCTTTGGCGGGTCAGGCACGACACTCATTGCCGCCGATAAGACCGGCCGGCGCGCGCGGCTGATCGAGATAGATCCTCTCTATTGCGATGCCACGATCCGGCGCTGGCAGCGGATGACGGGCCTCGAAGCTCTTCGCGCTGACACCGACGAAACTTTCGATGAAACAGCATCTCTGCAGCCGGTACAGGCGGAGGAGCACACAGATGGGCAGTAAAAAGCGATACTCCGCAGATTATGACGTCGGTTTCGGCAAACCGCCAAAGCACAGGCAGTTTAAGAAAGGGCAGTCCGGCAATCCGAAAGGCCGGCCGAAGAAATCGAAGAACCTGAACACGCTGCTTGAAGCGGAACTTGAGAGCCGGATCACCGTTCGCGAAGGGGATCAGGAAAAAAGCCTGACCAAGCGCCAGGCAGTCATAAAACGGATTGTCCAGGGCGCGCTGGCCGGCGACATCCGGCAGTTGCAGTTCCTGTTCCGCTATCTCGAAGGACGTAACGATCCGGAACCCTTCCGCATCACGCCGGAAGATGAAGCGGAAATCGCAGCCCTGATCGCCAAAGCCGGCAAGGAGGCCAGCGATGAAAGTTAGTCGTGATAATCTTGTTCTGGGTTGTTACCGCTCGGATTTCGCCGCCTTCAACCGCTTTGCATTTCGGGAGCTACACCCGGGCGTTGCCCTGTATGACAACTGGCACATCGCCTTGATGGCCGACCGTCTCGAGAAGTGCGCACGCGGTGAAATCCGGCGCCTGATCATCAATGTCCCGCCTCGCAGCCTGAAATCCCACGCCGCCAGCGTCGCCTTCCCACTCTGGGTCCTTGGCCGGGACCCGTTGCGGAAGATCATGACCATCGCGGGCACGCGATCGCTGGTGGCTGATCTGAGTGGCAGCTCAGACCGGCTTCTTCGGTCGGATCGGCTTCGGGCAATCTTTCCGCACTTAATGCCAGGCCAGAAGCCCGGAGTTCTCGAGTTGCCTGATGGCGGACGACGCATGCCTGTTCTTGCGGGAAACAGTCAGATCGGGCGCGGGGCTGACATGATCATAATTGATGACCCGATGCCAGCCGACGCTGCGAAAGATGAAAAAGCACGGACCGAGGTAAACCGATGGTTCGATGGCGAGGTGATCCAGCGACTGAATGACAAGACCAACGGCGTCGTTATCGTGGTCATGCAGCGCCTGCATCCTGAAGATCTGACAAGTCATCTTCTTGCCGGCTCCGAAACCTGGGATCATCTTTCACTGCCGGCCATCGCGCTTGAGGATGAATGCTGGTCGCTACTCGACGGACGCGTTGTTCAGCGCAGGCGTGGCGAGGCGCTGTCCCCGCAAACCGAAGACAAGGGTCAGCTGCGCGACCGACTGATGCAGATCGGAGCCGGCAATTTTACCGCGCAGTATCTGCAGGCTCCGCGGCTCTATGCGGAACCCGATGAGAAGAGATCCGGGGCTTTTCAGGTCGACTCCGGGCACGGGTACCCGACCTTGGTTTTCCGCAGGGTGCCGGAGGTGAATTATCTGAGGCAGGAAATCTTCGGGGATACAGACGTCTTCGCACCGCCCAGACCGCGCCCCCTTACGGATAAAGAAAAGGCAGCGGCCATGATTCATTCAGAAGAAAACAGGCGTGCCACGGAAGAATGGGTTCAGCGTGAGATCATCAACAACCCCTCGCCGGGAGGACCACGCACACTGCCGCCGGGGGTGTTCTATCCGGAAGACCTTGATTCAGGTGATCAAGGCGACTGACCCAGGATGGAGTGGGCATTAACCTGATATATACCATATGTCCGCAAATTGTTCTTGTCTGGCGGGCGTGCGCCCGCCATAGTGTCAGAAAAATACCCAGGGTGGCGAGCAGCAATGACAAACTTCGGGATTCTCTTGCAGAAGGCAGGTTATTCGGTGCCGGAAGCGGCAAAGCACCTCGATTATTCCGAGGGCCATATCTACCGCTGGATTCGCGGTGAAGAAAATCCCCGCGCCGGCGTCACCCGCCTTCTGGAACTGGAGATCGAGGGACGTCGCCCCCTGCCGAGGGCCGGCGACTTCAGGTTTATCGATCTCTTTGCCGGCATAGGCGGACTGCGAAAAGCCATGGAGGGGGCGGGCGGCCGCTGCGTGTTTACTTCCGAATGGGATAAGTACGCGCAACAGACCTATCTGGCGAACTTCGCCGATAACCGCCCGATCGCTGGCGATATTCGCGAAGTCGACGCCGCCGCCATCCCGGATCACGATGTGCTCGTTGCAGGATTTCCGTGTCAGCCGTTTTCGATCGCCGGGGTGTCAAAGAAGAACGCGCTGGGCCGGGCCCACGGGTTTGAAGATGAAACTCAGGGCACCCTGTTTTTTGATGTGCTGCGAATTCTGAAGCACCACCGTCCGGCTGCGTTTCTCCTGGAAAACGTCAAGAATCTGAAAAGCCATGACAAAGGAAAGACCTTTGCGGTGATCAAGCGGAAATTGGAAGAAGAACTGGGCTACTCGCTGCGGACCCGTATCATCGATGCCGCCCACTTCGTACCTCAGCACCGCGAACGTATTGTTATCGTCGGCTTCCGGGAAGATACTGGGTTTTCTTTTGATGACATCAATCTACCGGTGCGTGGTCACAGGGTCATGCGCGACATTCTGCATCCTGAGAACGGGCTGGAAGACCCTGAAGGGCATTATACGATTGGCCGGGATGCGGCAGTCAGTGAAAAATATACGCTCTCTGACAAGCTCTGGCAGTATCTACAGAACTATGCAGCCAAGCATAAAGCAAAAGGCAACGGTTTCGGTTTCGGGCTGGTCGATGGCGACAGTATCGCTCGTACGCTGTCGGCCCGGTATTACAAGGATGGTTCTGAAATCCTCGTCAGCCGCGGTGAGGGGCGAAACCCGAGGCGCCTGACACCACGCGAGTGCGCCCGTCTGATGGGCTATGACGAAGACTTCCGGATTCCGGTCTCCGATACCCAGGCGTACAAACAGTTCGGGAACTCTGTCGCGGTGCCGGTATTCGCGGAGGTTGCACGGATCATGAGACCGCATATTCTGAGTTTGACAAGCAATCAGGTGGAGCCGGTAAGCAGAGTTGGTTGATGTGCACGACAAAGCCACCCGCAGCCGGAATATGGCGGCGATACGTGGCACAGATACAAAACCAGAGATGATGATCCGCCGCGGGCTCCACGCCCGCGGTTTCCGCTTCCGGCTGCATGATCGGAAGCTGCCTGGCCGCCCTGACTTGATCTTTCCGAAACATCACGCTGTGCTCTTCGTCCATGGTTGCTTCTGGCATGGTCACGGCTGCCATCTATTCAAATGGCCGGGCACGCGAGAAGAATTCTGGCGTCAAAAGATCGGGGCTAATGTTGCCCGGGATGAGACCAGCAAAAAGTCGCTGCACCAGACCGGCTGGCGCGTCGGGGTTGTCTGGGAATGCGCCCTGAAGGGGCGCCAGCGACGACCGGTCGACGATCTCCTGAATGCCGTCTCCGATTGGCTGAACGCGCCAAATGGCGACCTCAGTCTGCAGTGTTTGACCGAAGATAGGCCTGTGGCGGTATCCTCATAAATTTCGGTGTTCTGGCAGATCTCTTTGAGGGCGCCGGTGCCAAGGTGCTGACCGAGGTCGAGATTAGTCGAGAATACTCATAAAAGTTTGGCCACGACCACAACTTATCCAACGCTGTCCTGTTGCCCCAAGGTCTGCTGTGCGGGACAAAACAGGCATTCGCTGCTGTGCGGCGACTGAATGGCTTTTGAGTGACCGCTGTGCGGACAGAGCAGCCCAAAGAAATCCGAAGGTGCCCTGAATCAACCCTCAACCACGTAAGGTTCTTTTCGCACGTTCGGTTCGATGGGTGTACCGTCGTTCTCGGCTGCATGCCGTTCGTAGAAAGGGAAGCCTGGCGGCACAATGGTTCCGGGCCGCGCTTCGGACAGAAATATGTGCTTGCTGTTTTCTGGCGTCACCGAAATGGATGTGGGTCTGTCAAGGGTGCCAACATAAATTCCCAGACGGTCCGGCCATCGCTCAAAAGTCAAAGCCAACTTTGTCCCACATTCGGAGCAGAAATGGACATTTATGTCTTTACCGCTTCCATCTGAAGGAAGCGTGTAAATTGACGGGTTTCTATGAGTAAACCTGAAGGGTTCGCGTTCGAATATCGGCTCGATCATCTTATCAGAGCCTGTGGCGCGCTGGCAGAACCGACAGTAACAAATGGTAACCCACAAAGGTTCACCCCCTGTGTTGTACTCCACGTTCCCACAAAGACAGCGGCCTGTTTGCCCATTGGTCATGTCCGATTGAATCCTTCGACAGAGTTATCCATTAAATCCAACGCTACCTGATCGCGGCAGGGACATAAACGTTTGTCGACTGGCTCCTTTGGGCTCGCAACAGTCATTCGCTGCACTTTGCCTGAATGTCGGCTTTCGGCCAAAGCGATCAAACTGCTTGCTGTTCCTCACTGACTGCTCTGCGGACACAGCGGAAAGTAAGAATTCCGCCCTCCATCAACCGCTTTCAGTCTTTGTAAGTCACCCGATTGCTTGCCAATAGATCGCCGACCCAGTCCGGGACTCGCATCCCCCCGACAACTCTTTCGTCCTGCACCTGCTCTGCTTTTCGAATTCGTTCGAGATTCTCGATGACTTCATCCAAACGTTCAAACGGGACGACTACAACACCGTCTCGATCTGCCACGATCATGTCGCCGGTTTCTACTTCCTGGGCTCCAATCTGGATCGGGAAACCAACGGCCCCGGGCCCGGACATATGCGGCGACGCGGGTGTGACACCGGTGCACCAAACCGGCAAGCCAACCTTGACTATACCTTCGTAGTCGCGGAGCGGCCCGTCTGTCACAAACCCAGCGGCGCCGCAGTTCTTCAACATTCCAACGAGCCCATCCCCACCTGCCGCACACCCGGAGTGGGCTGCGAACGAGGAGACGACGACATCTCCGGGACGCGTGAATTCAAGGGCTGCAAATACGGCAAGCACATCCGCAGCTCCACAGTCGGCAGTTAGTGCCGGGCCAGCGGCAACGCAACATAGATCATGGCCGCCGCCAATCGGCTGAATGGTGTTGGATAGGGCACCACCTCCAAACATAGCATCAACGACAAACCCGGTCGGGGCGCCTCGGAAAGCAGTAATTTGAGCTTCGGTTGGACGCCGAAGGTCTTTCTTGATTGTCAGTGTCGGTGGGGCTTCGATCATCCGCAGTTCCCTCTATTGCCTTATTCGTAACCGATCACGTTAAGGGGCACACCGCACCTTGTCTATTTACACCCAATGAGTTCCGTTTTGGCTCAACGTAGTCGTTCGTTGCACGGCAGCGCAAAATAGCTAGATGAGCGTCTGTTCTGGGCTCTAAGCGGTCATCTGAGCCTTTCTGTCGGATGACTGCTTTTCCACGTTAAACGGCCATTATTCCACTGGACTTGTGCGCCAAACAGAGCGGTACTGTCTGTGTCGCGACGCACCTGGCGCTGTGCGCCGCCTTCTCCGCCCGGGCTTCCGGGCTCTGCTCAGTAGCAGGATCACTTCCGACCTGCATCAACCAGATGGAGAAGATCAGTGACACAATCATCGAAACCAAAAACCAAGAAAGCGCAGCTTATCCGGATGCTGAACCGGAAGGCCGGTGCGGATGTTGCAACGATCAGCAGTAAACTCGGCTGGCAGTCGCATACGACTCGGGCGGCGCTGACTGGCCTGCGCAAATCGGGGTTCGAGATCTCCGCGGAAAAGGCGGGAGAGGGCAAGCCTCTCAGCTACCGCATCACGGCACAACCGGCCGACGCCGCCTGATGACGAGCGATGAGGAGATCACTGCGCGCTGGGCAGAACTCGGTCAGATGGAGCGAGCCGCCCTGCGCGTGGCCTGGGCGGAGGCGTTTGGCGACGTCCCGCCGCACTTCCTGTCGATGATGTTCATGCGCAAGGCGCTGATCTGGGATGCGCAATGCCGCGCGTTCGGGGGCCTGACGACGGAGGTAAAGCGCGCTTTGAAATCCGCAATTGGCGGCAAACAGGTCAGACCCCCGACACCCGTGATCAAAACCGGTACGCAGTTGGTACGCGAGTGGAACGGCCGGCGATACCAGGTCGAGGTCCGGGAAGACGGGTTCATGATGAATGGCGACCACTTCAAATCCCTGTCGGCCATCGCGCTTCAGATCACCGGCACCAGCTGGTCGGGGCCGCGGTTCTTCGGCATCAACGGCAGGGCAGGGACGGACGCATGAAGAAGATCCGCTGTGCCATCTACACCCGCAAGAGCTCAGAGGATGGATTGGAGCAAGAGTTCAACTCACTCGATGCTCAATACGAGGCCTGCGCTGCCTACATCGCCAGTCAGAAAGCTGAAGGCTGGGTGCTGTTGCCGGACCGGTACGATGATGGCGGTCTCTCTGGCGGCAGCATGGAGCGCCCGGGTTTGCAGCGCCTTCTGGCGGACATCGACAGGGGTACCGTGGATCAGATCCTCGTCTACAAGATCGACAGGCTCACGCGTTCGCTGGCGGACTTTGCCAAGATGGTCGAGCGGCTGGATGCAGCAGGCACGTCCTTTGTCTCGGTCACGCAATCCTTCAACACCGCCACCAGCATGGGGCGGCTGACGCTGAACATGCTGCTGTCCTTTGCCCAGTTCGAGCGTGAGGTCACCGCCGAACGCATTCGCGACAAGATTGCGGCCTCAAAGAAGAAGGGGCTCTGGATGGGTGCGACGGTGCCGCTGGGCTATGCCGCCGATGGCCGGTCTCTGAAGATCGCTGAACCCGATGCGGAGGTGATCCGCACGATTTATGACCTCTACCTCAAACACCGGAACACGCGCGTCGTTAAAGAAGCGGTTGATGCGCTTGGTCTAAAGACCCCTGTCAGAACGCTGATCTCGGGCAGAGTGAAAGGCGGCGCGTCCTTCAGCTACGGTCATATCCACTACATCCTGACCAACCCGGTGTATGCTGGACGCATCCGGCATCATGCGAATGTCTATCCCGGCCAGCATCCGCCGCTGATTGAGCCTGAGGTCTGGGACAGTATCCAGGAACAGCTCCGATCTGATGCAGCGAAAGATCGAACCTTCACGAGGCGGAACCGGAAGGGTGCAAGAGCATCAGCTTCACCGCTGGCCGGCAAGATCTTCGATCAGACCGGGGATATTCTGACCCCAAGCCATTCGAAGACGGCGAAGGGTCGCAAGCTGCGCTACTACGTATCCCATCGGCTGGTACGCGGAACGGCACCACGTGATCCATCGGGATGGCGGTTGCCGGCTTCAGAGCTGGAAGACAAAGTTGCTGATCTGATCCGGCGACATCTCAATCAACCAGAAGTGCGCGCAGGCATTCTGGTTGATGCTGCTGCAGATGAAACCGCGACGATCGGAACCCGGTTGTCCCGACTGGCCGTTGGCGACGCCGCCGCAAACAAAGATATGAGGCGTCTCTGTTTGAACCTGATCGAACGCATCGACATCATGCCGGGTGAAATCTGTGTCGCAGTCTCGGCTGAGCATCTTGCGACTGTCATCGATGTGGATCACGCACGCATCAACGAAGACGTGCTGACCTTCAGATCCCCGTTCCAACACCGCAAGCGCGGCGTGGAAACCAGGCTCATCATCGGCGACGCGCAGCCGGAGATTGATGCAACCCTGCTGCGCAACATCGCCCGCGCGCATCGGTATTTTGATCTGGTGCGCTCCGGCAAAACTTTTGCCGAAATCTCCGAGGCCGAAGGCGTCTCGAAACGTCGGGTTCAGCAGCTAATTGAACTGGCCTTCCTCGCGCCTGACATCATCAGAGCCATCCGCGAAGGCCGGCAGCCCGTCGGCATGACATCCGACCAGTTGAAGCGCCATGCCTTCTCACCGATCTGGACAGAGCAGCGCGACGCCTTTGCGACGCTGTAAGCCACTGCATCTAAATAAATTCTTGCGGCTGCGGCGCTGATCGTCGCTGGCTTCGTCCTCCGGCAATATGCCACTGGGTTATGACCGCACGAAAGGCGATGCTGCCACCATCACATTCGCGCAAACTGCTACCGCGGAAATGGCGATTCCAGACTTTTGGGAGAATTGCGCCGAATACCGGAGATTGGTCGGTCTGGGGTATTTATTTACCTTAGAAGACGCCCGAAACTACGCGTCGAAATATAAAAATCTGCATTATATCAATAACTTAGAGGGTGGTGGCTGGGGTGGTAGCAGCCATGGAGTCTTCCAGTGCTTTCCTGTGATGTCCAGGGAGATATTGAAAAAAAATAATAAAACAGTTCTCTTCTTCCAAAGAGTTCCTCAAAATCCTAGAGTGTTCCCACCATCTTGGTGGGAATAATGGTGGGAATAACGGCGAGGTTTGATGGCTAAGCGATTAACTGCGCGATCAATAGAGAGCCTGGGGCCTGGACGCTACTCAGATGGAACTGGCATCGGCCTGATGCTTTGGGTCTCTGATACTGGCGCGCGCTCTTGGGTTCAGAGACTCCGGGTGCATGGACGACGCAGAGATATGGGCTTGGGTTCATATCCGCTGGTAACGCTGGCCGAAGCTCGCGATTTGGCCCAAGCAAACAAAAAAGCGGCTGTACAAGGTCGCGATCCGTTCTCAGAAAAGAGACGCTTAAAAAAAGAAGCTGCACGGCGATTGACTTTTGCGGAGGCGGCGGAGCGCACGCGAGACGAACTTGCTCCGACCTGGCGAGGAAAGAAGGAACCGCAAGCGTTTCTTTCCTCTCTGAAGACTTATGCGTTTCCATATTTTGGTAACACCGCAGTCGTCGAAATAACATCTGCCGATATACGGCGCGCGGTTCTGGCCTGCCGTGCAAAGGTGCCGAACTTGAGCGTCAAGGTACAGCATCGCATCCTCAGCGTGTTCAGATGGTCTATTGCCGAAGGATTGCGCGAGACAAACCCGGCCACGAGCGAGGCGTTGGCTTTGCCCAAGATGGAACGTAAGCAAAAAAACAACCGTGCATTGCCATACTCCGAAGTTCGCGACGCAATTGAGACTATCAAAGCTTCCGGTGCTTGGGCTTCGACCAAACTTGCAATCGAGTTTACGGTGTTGACGGCTGCGAGATCCGGTGAAGTCCGCGGTGCTGTTTGGGACGAGATCGATATGTCATTCGCAGTTTGGACCATCCCTGCTGAGCGAATGAAAATGAATCGCGAACACAGGGTTCCGCTTTCTGGTCGCGCACTGGAAGTTCTAAAAGAAGCCGAATCTCTTCGAGATGCTTCCGGTCTAGTCTTTCCCTCCGTTCGCGGCAAACAACTCAGCGATATGACGCTTTCGAAACTTGTCAAAGAACTTGGTATCAAAAGCACGGTACACGGTTTCCGCTCATCGTTCAGGACGTGGGCTCAAGAGCGGACAAACGTGCCGGGTGAGGTTGCGGAGGCTGCGCTGGCGCATGTTAAGGCCGATAAGGTGGAAGCCGCGTATGCTCGTTCCGATCTCTTTGAAAAGAGACGAAAACTAATGAAGAGTTGGGCTGCTTTCCTTTCCGAAGACAGTGCCAAAGTTGCGAGGATCGGCTGATGCGAGTTTATGTTGAAGCTAAGCTTCCCGAGTTGTGTCTTCCAATTGAGGCTGTGTTTTGGCTCGCGTTCGGGCGCGCTCCAGAAATACACTTGGATGAATGGGGTTACGGCATTGATATGGAAGAGCCGGTAGACTATCGGCTGAGCCCCAACGTCGTCGGTGATACGTACCCTGATGTTGACGAGTTTCCATTGCCAGAAGAACTCGCTGCAACAGGCCATCCCGTTGACGAAGCGAAGTATCTCTTAGGCGTCCGCCCAGAGCGCGCGGCCAGCTGGATAGACAACGAAGTAGAAAAGGAAGCCATGTCTTATGCGAAAGAAATGCAAAAACTTGTCTCGCCGCTGTTGGACGAGTGTAAAGCGGAAGTATTCCTCGCTTTGCGCAATGGCAAACTAAGAGGGCGAGCATTTCGTTGGGCAGACGAAGAAGCACGTTCGCATTTCTTTGAAGACATACCTGCCGATTATTGGACCCTGAGTTTGCTAGTAGACGAGCCTGCACGTTTTGACGACGCTCGCGAGGGTTATGCCTGCATTTATGTGCTGTTCGAAGATGTGCTCTCGACTTTTCCAACGCCTAAAGGCGTTACAAACCCCGAAACTGGAGAACGCACTGTTTTCAGCACCGTACTCGATGAAAAGATATCACCAGAAGTCAAGTCTTCTAAGCCAAGGGGAGCGCCTCAAAAAGGAGACGGGATAGCGAAAGCGGCGGTTCGAGCAGAAATGTCACGGCTATCGGACGAGGGCAGATTATCGGGAAAGAAAGAGGCCGACATACAGTACGCTATCGAGTGGTCAGAAAAAAACCTCTCTGTTTCGGTAAGCCGGTCAAGTATGCAGCGTTGGATTGGCGACATATTGGGCACGCGCCCATAAATAATGCTCATAATTCTCCGCGGAACTTCGCGTCGTTGCGGGCTTTCTAACGCCAATTTTGGGCCGTCATTCGTTTGAACGGCCGTCGATTTTAGTATCAATGGTTCAGCATGTTCCGCAGCAACACAAGGACATGCGACATGGCACAGAGCAGTACACAGACACACGAGCGCTTCCAGCGCCGTCCGATGGTGGAGGAAATGACGGGTCTTTCCCGGTCTTCCATCTACGCCAAAATGGATCCGCGCAACCCGCATCATGACCCTGACTTTCCAAAGCCGGTTCGGCTCGGGAAGAGAGCCGTCGCATGGCGCGAAAGCGAGGTTCTTGCCTGGATGAATGGCCGCGAGAGTACTGCGGCATGAGATATCAATCTGACAATCCGCTCCTCGAAGTCTCTCCGTATGCAAGCGACGGCGGCCAGTTGATTGGCCGCGATCCACGAGACATACCGGCTGAGGACTATGTCGACAGACTGTTCCTTTTCGGACTTCAGGCAATAAGGGCCAAATGCCTGGATTGCGCCCTCGATCCAAAAGAGGTGCGCAAATGCGTGCAGACAAATTGCCCGCTTTGGGATTTGCGGATGGGGTGCGTCCCCAAGGCCTACAGAAAAGCCGCCATTAGGGAGAAAATGTCTGCTAATCCGTCCGCGGCTACTACCCTAGCCGAAGAAGCCCAGGCTGAACAAAATCCGGACGATGAGGCGGAAAATGATGCGGAGCGCGCGATATGACCGCCATTATGCCTCTTGCTCGACAGCCCGAACCAGCTGGGAACCACTTGCTCGCCAGAAAGCTCGCGGAAGCCGGTCTGCCCGTGTTTCCTTGTCTGGAAGAAGATCGCGGCGCAAAAAAAGCTAAGGCGCCTTACACGTCGCACGGCTTCAAGGATGCGACGACCGACTTCGCCACCATTGATCGATGGTGGCAACTCCATCCGGGCGCAGTCGTCGGTTTGCCGACCGGGAGTGTTTCAGGGTTGTCTGTCGTTGATGGCGACATTGACAAGGAAACCGGGGAAGCCAGCGGCGAAGACCAGATCGAGCAATTGTCACTGTCGCACCCGGATGCTGTGAAGGTACGCACGCAATCGGGTGGCGTACAGTTGATCTTCAAGCATATCGAGGGCGTGCCCACGTCCAGCAAGAAAGCGGCCAGCCATGTCGATACGCGCGGCGATGGCGGATACATCATCGCACCCGGTTCGATCATGGCTAACGGAGCGACTTACGCCTATGAGGGCCGAAACCTATCGGCCGCCTTTGAGGCCCAAGACCTGCCCGGCTTTCCGCTCGAGGCATATTTTAAAGCTGTTTCCGTAAAGGACACAGCAAAATATGCTCAAACGTCATTGACGCCAAAAGTCGAAGTCATTGATTTCAGCCAGGCCCAAGCGACGGATGACGAAACTCTTGAAGCAATGCGAGAGTTGCTCGCGGCGGCCCCGAACACTCTGATCCGAGAAGACTGGGTAAAGCTTGCCGTCTCGTTGCGTGTAGGTTTCGGCGAAACGCTGCGCGATGACTTCATCGACTTTTCAATGAAGTATGTCGGTGGCGATTGCGCTGCCAGGGACGCAGCCAAAGTTTGGAATTCATCCGGCAACCCGCACAAAATCACCTCCATCGCACCCGCTCTGGCCTTGCTGAAACAGGCAGTCGGTGAGGCGCAAAACAAAGCGATCTGGCGCAGCGTTCTTAGCAAACGGTCTCCAGTGTCGTCTGGCGGCATGCCGCGATCCGATGCGATTGAATCCGTCGACCTGAGCCATGATGCCCTCGCCATCGCACTTGGAGAGAGCGGATGGAATGAGGATGCGCGTTACGTTGCAGCCTGGAACAAGTGGCTGTTTTGGACTGGCACGCATTGGGCGATCGACGATCGCCTGCAGTACATGACGTTGACGCGTAAATTCTTGCGGCAACGTGCGGCAGAGCTGATCGAGCAAGCCAAGGATGATGGTCAATCCAAGAGGGCGGAAAAACAGGCCGATATCATTCGTGGGAAAACCACTGTTGCCGCGGTCGCGGACTTCGCCCGCTCAAACTCGGCAAGCGCGGCCAGCCCCGACGATTTCGACGGAAACCGAATGCTCCTCGGCACGCCGGGCGGAACCGTCGACTTACGCACCGGTGAAATGCGCGCAGCACGCCGGGATGACATGATCACGAAACAGACCGCCGTTGAACCAGCTCCCGCCGGTATAGAACCGTCGCTTTGGTTGCAGTTTTTGCGTGACGTCTTTGATGGCGACGCGGAAGTGATCTCTTTCATACAGCGTGCGGCTGGTTACGCGCTGACAGGCATGACCAGCGAGCATAAGATGTTGTTTCTCTACGGCACCGGTCGAAACGGCAAATCTGTCTTCCTCAACACGCTCTTCGATCTTTTCGGCGACTACGCGCGTCGCGCTCCGGCGTCGATCTTCCTCAACTCCAAGTTTGAGCAACACTCCACTGGTATTGCCGGTTTGCAGGGTGCGCGCCTCGTCGTCGGCTCCGAACTGCCTAAGGGTAAAAGCTGGGATGAAGCGACAATCAAAGATTTGACCGGTGGCGACAAGCTGACGGCGCGCCTGATGAAGCAGGATTATCTCGACTTCGAACCGCAGTTGACGCTCTTCATTGCCGGAAACAATATGCCATCCTTCGCAGGTATCGACGAAGCGATCCGCGCCCGGGTCGCACTGGTGCCGTTCACTGTGACGATCCCGCCCGAAAAGCGCGATAAGACGCTGCCGGATAAACTGCGCGCAGAAGCGCCCGCCATTCTGCGGTGGGCGATCGACGGAGCGCTGCAATGGCAGAAGAGTGGGTTGGACGTACCGGCCAGCATTACCGCGGCATCCAACGCGTATTTCCACGACGAGGACATTCTCGGCCAGTTCCTCGAAGACGAGACCGCAGCCGACACGGGCAATTTCGTCACAACCAGTACCTTGCATCATCGCTTCGGACAGTGGTGCGAACAGCAAGGACTGCAGCCCTGGACACAACGCACGCTGCAAAAGGAGATGAAGAGCCGGCAATTTGTCACCACGCGGCGCAACACCGGGCGCGGGTTTCTGCACCTCAAATTGAAGCTTGGGTGACGAAAGTGACGGAAGTGACGCTTTTCCCTTTATGCGACGTACGCGCGAGACTCCGAAAGACTCTCAGATACGTCCCACATAGGAAGAAGCGTCACTTCCGTCACTTTTGCCAAACATTGGAGAATGGACGATGAGTGAAATTGAAAAAGACAAACGACCTGAACACGATCTGTTCACCTTCCGCCAAGACGAAGACGGCGGATTGCATGTGACGCAGCACGGGGAAGATGCCCTAGGTCGTGTTGACAAAAGACGGACCCAGAGGCGGATGGATGTTATGTCTATGAAGCCCAGGAAGCTTTCGGCGGTTTTGTCGTAACGGGTGGCGACGCGGCGAGCGTTTTTCAGCTTGTTGAAGCATCGCTCGACCAGGTTGCGCAAAGAATAGAGCAAATGATCGACACCAACACGCATTTTGCGTGATTTGCGCATTGGAATTTGGGTGATTACGTCCCGTGCCTCCATCTTTTTCCGAATGCTGTCAGCATCATAACCTCTGTCTGCCAAAAGGACGCTTGGCTCTGGCAGATTGTCGGCCATGACCAGATCGAACCCCAAGTAATCGGATGTCTGGCCGGGCGTTATCTCAGTCCTCATAGGCAGTCCGGCAGCATTGACGAGGAGATGGATCTTGGTCGTGAAGCCACCGCGAGAACGGCCAAAACCCTGTCGCGGAGTCCCCCTTTAGCGCCCGCTGCCTGATGGTGCGCGCGAACGACTGTGCTGTCGATCATTTGCAGGGCGTCTGGCACGGCCCCACTCTGGTTCAAGGCGTCCATGATGTCTTCCCAAAGTCCCGCCAACGTCCAGCGCCGGAATTGCCGGTAGACGCTCGACCATTTGCCGAACTCCTCAGGCAGGTCTCGCCACGGCGCGCCGGTGCGGGCAATCCAGAAAATTCCATCAAGAACAACACGGTGGTTGGTCGGCTTGCGCCCATTAGGCGCGCGGACAGCGAGAATAAACCGTTCAAAGAACGCCCACTCCTCGTCCGACATCAGGTCTCGTGCCAAGCTGGTCTCCATCGCAGATACCAGCTTGAATCACGCCTAACGCACTGTGTGAATCCCTTTTGTCAAAACGACCTAGGTCGCCAATGTATTCCATGAACATTCAAGTTTTTTTTGGGGGGGGACCATGGAAAAACAGAAACCTTTGATTAAGGTGAACTTGCAAACAGGGGAGAAACAAGATGAAGTTGATTATGGCCAGTTTCCTGGCACTAAGCGCGAGCGTTGCTCATGCCCAGGATGCCGCAGACCTGGTTTTGAAAAATGCTTTCGTCCTGACAATGGACAAAGAAAATCCCGAGGCGCAAGCCGTTGCCGTACGAGGCAATCAGATCGTGTATGTTGGCGACGTGAACGGCGCGGAAAGCTTGACTGGCGAGAACACCGAAGTCCTTGACCTGACCGGCAAGATGGTGCTCCCCGGCTATGTCAGCGCCCACGACCATGTTCTTGGCTCCGCGTGGTCGACACTAGGCGTCGATCTGAATGCGGCAAAAGACAAAGAAGAAACATTGCAGATGCTGCGGGACTACGTGGCGGAAAACCCGGATCTGCCGATCGTTGTCGGCCAAGGATACAATGCAACCCTTATGGGTGGGGCGCCGACTGCCGCTGAGTTGGATGAAATCATCCCCGACAAGATCGCGATTATCATCGACTTCACCATTCACGATGCCTGGCTGAACACCAAGGCGCTCGAAGCAGGAAACATCACCAAAGATACGCCGGACCCGGTGCCAGGGGTTACTTACTGGATCAGGGATGACGACGGAAACCCATTGGGCGTCGGGAAGGAAGGTTCGTGGTTCCCTGTCTATACGAAAGTCGCTTGGGAACCCGAGCGAATGATCGAGGAAAGCCGCGAAAAACTTCAGCCACAAGTGGTCGCAGGCGGCACAACAACAGCACTGATTCCTGGTGTTGTCACTCCGAATTTCACAAACGCACCTGGCATGTTTGATGATCTGGAAATTTCCATGAAGGTGCTTGAGAAAGCTCTCGCCGACGGTGATTTGCCGGTGCGAACATTTGTTCAACCGGCCTACAAGGACGCGACCGCCGATCCTGTTGAATTTGCGGCACGGGCACGTGCAATGGCCGACAGGTACAACGGCGACTTGTTTCGCGTACATGGCATCAAATTACACCCCGAAGGGACGTGGAGTGCCGGCGCGGTTCTGATGCTGGAGCCGTTCGAGGGAACAGACAATATAGGCATTTCGGCAGTGAAGCCGGATCAGATGAAAGAGGTTGTCAAAGCCGCAAACGACCAAGGCCTAGATGTTTTTGCCCATGTTGAAGGGTCGGGCACTGTGCGTGGAATGATTGACGCGATCCTTGCGTCACGCGATTCCGGCAACACGAACGAGCGCAACGCACTGCATCACTTTCAGATCGTGCACCCTGATGACCAGCAGCGCATGATTGATAACAATATCCCAGTCAACATCACCCCGATTTTTTCGGTGGATTGGGCTGGGCAGGATCAGGACTTTCTCAGCATGTTGGGTGACACGCGGACGAACGAGCGTGTTTCTCAATACAAGCCACTGGCCGATGCCGGGGTCAGTGTCAGCCTTGCAGGAGATTATCCGTCCGCGCCGATGTCAACCAACAGCATGCTTTACCAGATTTATACTGCGGTTTCTTTCAAAAATCCCCTGGATCCCGAGAACTCTAAGAAGTTCCCAAATGGAGCTGAACCGCTGGACCTGATGCAGGCAATTGAGGCTGTAACAATTAACCCTGCATGGCAACTAAGAATGGAAGACAAGCTTGGCTCTCTGGAAGTCGGCAAATTGGCAGATATTGTGATCTTGGATCGGAACATTCTGGATTTGGACAATCCCGAAGAGCTCCTGAAAACAAAAGTTCAAGCAACGATCATGGATGGCCAATTCCGTTATCGTAATGGGCTGTGAGTGGGCTGCCAGAACTAGGATCAAAAGGCGTCTCGTGCCAAGCTGGTCTCCATCGCAGATACCAGCTTGAACCACGCCTATCGCCGAGTGTGAATCCCTTTTGTCAACACGACCTAACCAAGATCTTTGGCAGTGACAGCCCTGCCGTGAATGAGGGCTTGTTCCTGCAGGCCTATAAAACGCTCAAACCTTCTGAAGTTGAAGATGGATCAGAGGACATGCGGGGCTTCATGCCTGCGATCGTCAGAGAGATCGCGCCGCGTGACGGCGTCGAGCGCATCTTGGCGGTGCAGATGGCAACAACGCACGTGGCAATGATCCGGCAAGGCGGCCGCATGGCGAATGCCGAGCAACTCCCTCAGTTCGAGGCGCACGAACGGGCGTACAACAAACTGGCCCGAACCTACACGTCTCAGGTTGAAGCCTTGCGCAAATACCGAAATGGCGGAAAGCAGACAGTCACCGTGCAGCACGTCAACGTCGAAGATGGCGGGCAGGCCATTGTCGGAAACGTCGAGGCCAGGGGGAGGGTCGCGCATGAAAAGTGACGACAACCCCATGAGCAGGGCGCACGCAGCTCCGAGATGCACTGCGAAATCAAAACGAACTGGAGAGCGCTGCAAAGGCCCGGCCGTGAAAGGGTGGACGGTGTGCAGGTTCCACGGTGCCCGCGGCGGTCATGGCCCCGGTAAAGCCAACCCGGCTTACAGGCACGGCATGCGGACGCGGGAATGGCAAGAAATGCGCAAGGCGATCAACGATCTGGTGCGGATGGAAAGGGAGATCGAGGATTTGATGTCCGATTGATTGCGATCTCTCAATGGCGGCTTAGCGTTCCAAACCAGTCATCTGACAAAATGACTCAGGTGACTGCTTCGAGCCCTTTCCGGAACTGACCCAGCCGAAGCCCTCGCAAATACAGCATAAACGCATCCGGTCCTGACCACTGCGGCGCAGAAGGAAGAGCTGCCATTCGTGACCGGTGCGGCGAGATCTCAGCCCCCATTGTCCGGGTTGCGGACGAAGCGGTCCACGAATTGCCTGCTTTGGAGCAGGCTCTTGCGTGCAGAGATGTGATGCGACGCAAAACGACTGCTTTCATTCTGGCATGGCCAGACTGCGTGGGTTAGCCTTCGTACCCAAGGGAAGTGAGAATGGAACGCAGGCTTTCGGCAATTCTCGCGGCGGATGTCGTCGGCTACACGCGCTTGATGGGCGCGGACGAAACGGGCGTATTGACCGCGCTGCGTTCACATATCGAGGACCTTATCGCTCCACTGGTTTCTGAACATGGCGGGCGCATCGTCAAGCTGATGGGTGACGGTCTTCTGGTCGAATTTCCAAGTGCCGTAAGCGCTCTGCAATGCGCAGTTGGAATCCAGAGCGGGATGGAAAATCGCAATGCCGGGACCGCGCAGCAGCAGCGCATCGATTTCCGCATCGGCATCAATATCGGCGATGTGATCGTTGAGGGCGACGACATTTATGGCGACGGCGTGAATATTGCGGCACGTATTGAAAGCCTCTCAGAGCCCGGTGGGATACTTCTTTCCCAAAGCGCCCATGATCAGGTCAAGGGAAAGGTGAATGGCCAATTTCGCGACCTTGGACTGCAAACGCTGAAGAATGTTGCTGATCCCATACGGGTCTTCAGTTTTCAAACTGGTGGCGTAGTCAGGAAGCGACCGACCCTACTCAGAAGACATCTGGCACGCCGCATCGGTCTGGTATCCGCGGTTCTGATCTTGATCGCGATCACCGGCGTTGGAATATGGTGGTATCGAGATGACGCTTCTTTTGGGGGGCGTGCGGATTTTCAGCTACCCGACCGGCCCTCAATCGCGGTTCTGCCTTTCGAAACATTCCGAGATGACGAAGACTATCGCTATCTCGCCGATGGCATGTCCGAAGACATCATTACGCAGCTTGCGCGCAATGCCGAGCTTACAGTGATGGCGCGGTCAGCATCATTTGCTGTCGCAGAGAAAACGAGTGACGCCGCCGAGATTGCGCGAGAACTTGGCGTTTACTACTTACTCACAGGCAGTGTCCGGCGCAGCGGCGATCACCTCAGGATCACAACACAGCTGGTCGACGGGAAAAGTGGGAGGAATGTTTGGGCTGAGGCCTATGAGAGCACAGCGGAAACCGTATTCGATACGCAGGACGACATCGTCGAACGGATTGTAGGTTCTCTTTTCTCCGAAGTTCGCGAAATCGAAAAGGGCGAAATTCTGAGGCGACCGCCGGAAACCTTGGACGTCTATGAACTCGCTTTGCGTGGCGTCGCGCGGAAGCATCGGCTGAACCCTGTAGATTCGGAATTGGCGAGACAAGATCTTTCTCGCGCGATCGAACTGGACCCGGACTACGCACCGGCTTGGCTATACCTGGGTTGGGTGGAAGGGATAGCCATTGCCTTCGGTTGGGCTTCGGACCTCGGACCAGCCGATCTGTCATCGGCGATTGCAAAGATCGAGAAGGCCATTGAAATCGACCCGACTCTGGCGACCGCATTTCAGGCACTTGGTATACTTCGGTCTTGGGTTGGCGATACTGAAGGCGCGCTTCAAGCCGCGAGAAGGTCGGTGGAACTCGGGCCGGGAGATGCAGACAACATCCTGTTTCTGGGCCGTGCATATGCCAATATCGGTGAGTTCGACAAAGCGGTCGAAACAGCGCGGAAAGCTTTCGAGCTGAACCCGATCAGACCTAGTTACTATGATGCTGCGATGAGTCGCGCGTTGTGGGGACAGGGTGAATACGATGCATCTCTAGAGGCCGCGAGCGACTGTCTTGCCAAGACGCCGGGTTATTCAGCCTGTCAAGTATTCCAGGTCGCCAGCAACATCGCACTCAACAAGCCAGATAGCGCGTCTGAAGCGGTTCGAAGGCTCACTGAATTGTACCCAACTATGACAATCGGTGTTGCTGTAACTGGTATGGGCTACGCTGGTGATCAGTCTGCAAATGCAAGGCTTGCCGAGCAACTGAAAGCCGCTGGACTGCCAGATTAAGTAAAGGCATCGCTCCGACAAAGGCCGCTTTGGGCTCGAAGCGGACTACGCGCCGCAGAAATGCTGGTCGAGCCTTTGGTTCCCAAAGCGGTCCTTGGTCGAGAGACAGTAGATTGTCGACGTCGGCGCGGTGCTGACGCCAGGAGCGGGAGGGCCGGATGGAGACCCCATCATGTCCAGAATCCAGCTCCCGGCAACGCGACCCGTACGCCCGGCATGGAACAAGGGCCGACTTATCGGCCAGAAGCGACCGCTCCTGCCCAAGCAGGTTTGGGCCATTCGAGCCAGGCTTGAACTTGCCAATAACCTACGGGACCTGGCGCTGTTCAACCTTGCAATCGACAGCAAGCTCCGCGGGTGTGACCTCGTTCGTCTGCGCGTCAGTGACCTCGTCGTTGGCGGCTCAGTCCGAGACCGCGTGTCGGTCATACAGAGTAAGACGGGCAGGCCCGTTCAGTTCGAAGTCTCCGGGAATACGCGAAGCTCGGTTCTTGAATGGGTCATGTCGCCCCCGATGATCGGTTGCGGCGTCCTGTTTCCGAGCAGGTTCCACGGCTCGCCCCATCTCTCCACTCGACAGTACGCCCGTCTTGTGAGGGACTGGGTGTCTGCGATCGGTCTCGATCCAAATGCCTATGGGACGCATTCCCTGCGGAGGACAAAGGCCGCGTTGATCTACCGGAAGACAGGCAACTTGCGCGCGGTCCAGCTTCTGCTCGGTCACACCAAGGTGGACAGCACGGTCAGGTACCTCGGCGTCGAACTCGACGACGCGCTGAGCATCGCAGAGAAGATCGAAATCTGAGAAAGTGGCGGGCGGCAGCGGTCGTCCGCCATTTCAAACCGGACTGCGATCACCTCTAGCGGGAGCGGCGGCTCCGAGCCCGAAGCCGACAAAGAGCGGTGGAAAAGGGGTACCCCGCTACTACGCGTCGTCGCCTTCGATAACGCGCATATCACGCAAAACGCCCAGGCGAGGTAGGATGGCCTGATACGTTGGGTCCTCGTAGGCAGCTATTGCTGCATCCGTGCTTTCGAACTCGATGATTATGGCGCGTTCATACTGACCGGCCTCGAATGTCTTTACAGGCATACCTCTGGCGATAAATCGCCCGCCCAAGGCCTCGATTGCTCGCCTCGCGTCGGCTGCATAGGACGCGAGATTTTTCTCGGTCGGCGGGGTTCTGTAGCAAACTACCAAGTATCCTTTGGGCAAGTTTCATCCTTTCAGCGTGTGGTTTCGCTGATTTTTCCTACACAGGTGAACTTGCGATCGCAATCGGCAGATCCGTCCCGCATGTGAGACATCAATCAGCCGCGCGGCAAACGACCGGTTCGGATCTGCTCTATCCATGCTTGCTCGAACGACCGCTTTCGGGAGATCGAGCTGCGCCGCAGCGACGAAAAAGATGATAGGCAGTAATCTGGGTGACTGGCCATGCCGCGGGCGCATCGGTCCGGATTGTCCGCAAAGCAGATGTTGAGCAGATTCCACGAAATGTCCGCTCCGAGCCCAAAGCGGTCACTTGCAAACGCTCCCGATGTAACGCTTATTTAAGTAATGAACTCGCAACAGAAGCCGTTTGTTCCGTGGTCGCAGATAACGCAGTTAGTGGCACTTGGAACGCCAGTTTTTTTGCTTTCTGTTTTGCTCGATCTGCCGCACGCAGTTGGAATGATCGCTTTCGCTGCCGGGCTATTGGCTACCGTTTTCTGCAACCGAAAATGGGGTTTGATTTCTGTTGCGTTAACGGCGGTGGCATATCCGGTTGCGGCTTTGACAGGAACTACGGGTGTTTTTATCGTAGGAGCTCTTCTTGCGATCGGAAGTATGCTGGCATTGCGTCAAGCCGGGGCCAGAGCTGTCGGCTATGCTGCGTTCGGCTGGTCCTATCTAGTATTCTCTGAAACAACGCATCCAGATGCGTCAACTATGACGTACTATGTTTTTGGAGCGCTTTGGGGTGTAACCTCTGCTAGGCTGGTGGGAATAGAGGCACTAATGGCACCCAAAGGTCCGGACTTGGGGCTCCCACCTTTCGCTGTAAGATGTGCGATAGTCATTGGCTTCTTGGCTTCGCTGGTACTAGCGAAGTTTCTGCCGATAGAACGTTCCTATTGGGTTCCGTTCGTTTATTTGAGCGTACTCATAGCAAACGGCACGAACGGGTTGAGCATGTCTTTATCGAGGATGACCGGCGTTGTTTTGGGTGTTGCGGGTGTCCTTTTACTCTCTTGGTTCGAGCCTCCACGCTGGTTCGAATTCGGTCTCGCGACGGTTGGTTTTGTATTGGCGATGAGGATCATTTTGGCATTCCCTATACTTAGCCGTGCCTGCATGACGGCAGCAATTGTCCTAATGCTGATTTCTGTTGAACCCGATGCTGCCGCTTCAAGGCTATTGGCTGAAGTGGTTAGTGTTTTGGTTTTGTTGCTGCTCGCGGGTTCCATCAGTTTCTTTGCACCAGAGGAGGAAGCGACGGGCGATCAGACCTAGGCCAGATTAATTCTCCAATGAGGCATTGGTCTAATGAGCCCTCGTCGACATAAAGCTGTCATAGGACCGCTCAGGGTCCATATTCTACTTTTTCGTAACAACTAGACTTGTGCGTCAGGGATCAGTTCGCCGACGCTGAACAAGACCAGAAATGACACCAACTATTAGACCAAACGCTAATGCACTCGGCATTTTCAGGCTCCAATCTGCCGACAAGAGATTGCCCTCGGGGAGCCAGTAGGCAAAGAACGCGCAAAGCGCGACAGCATAAACCAATGCCGAAAACCCATATGACGCGTTGCGTCTTCCAAAGTTTTTTACGATCGAGTGCGATCCAAAAACTGCGGGCAGGCCAACAAGAATTGCCGCAAAAACAAAATTTAACATTTCTACCCCCTGAGCGGCATTAACCCGAACTGGGTAGACAATCCTTACAATAACAATGGGTTTCAGTAAATCGCGGTCAGTTCCTTGTCTCGGCTGACCATGGCACTGGGCACTACACGGCTATGCTAGGTTGCGGTGTATGCCTCGCAAAAAGCAGCTGAAGAACTGACGAGAGGGAGAGACGGTAAATTTCGCGCGACTCGTGCTCGTCGAACTAAATGAACTTCTCACAAACCCGACAGACCCGCTAAAGCGAAAAAGAGACTGAGATCCGACGGTTCTGCGTTATGGTCGAGCGACACCTAGACCCAAAAAAGTATGAACAGGGAGGCGAAGCCATGACAACGCGACGAGATTTCATGAAGTCTGTTCCAGCTGCTGGAGCTGCATTCGCGGTGGCGGCGCATATAGCGCTTGACGATTCTCCGGCCTTTGCCCAATCGGCTTCCACCCCGCCAGATGGGCACTTTCATCCCAAAGGAAAGGCGCCTTCCGGGCACACACTCAAGGTTCTGGCCGAGGCGCGCGAGAAGCTACCCTTTTCGGACACGCGGGACTTCGATGAGAATGCCAAAGGCCTTATCGCCGAAATGCCCGAGAAGAAGATCTTGACCGATACCGGCAATGTCGCCTGGGACATGGAAAGCTTTGACTTCTTCAACGAAGACGTCGACTGGCCAAGCATCCACCCCTCGCTACAGCGGATCTCGCGTCTGAACCAGAACTACGGGCTCTACGAGGTGATCCCGGGCATCTATCAGGTGCGCGGTTTCGATTTATCTCAGATGACATTGGTGCGCGGTAAGACAGGTTGGATCGTCTTTGATACCCTAATAAGCTCCGAGACCGCGCGAGCGGCCTGGGATTTGTTCCAGCAGCACGTGGGCGAGGGACTTCCGATTACCGCCGTGATTCACTCGCACAGCCACGGCGATCACTGGGGCGGCGTGCGGGGTATCGTGGACGAAGCGGATGTGCGCGCCGGCAAGATCGAGATCATTGTTCCGCGCGACTTCATGGAGTTTACGATCTCCGAAAATGTCTATGCCGGCAACGCCATGAACCGTCGGCTTTCCTATCAGTACGGCCAGCAGTTGCCGATCAGCCCCTACGGTTTCGCGGGACAAGGCCTGGGCCACCGGGTGTCGTTTGGAGAAGTTGGGCTGATCTCGCCGACCAAGGTCGTCGAGGAGGACATAGAGTATCTCGAGGTCGACGGCATTCGAATGGTGTTCCAGAATACGCCTAACACCGAAGCGCCCTCCGAGATGAACACCTACATTCCAGAGATGAGGGCACTATGGATGGCCGAAAATGTTAACGCGACGCTGCACAATATCTACACAATGCGAGGTGCAGAGGTTCGTGATGCGCTGATCTGGTCGAAGTACATTGCCCAAGCGCTTTATCTCTTCGGCACCGAAGCCGACGTAATGTTTACAGCGCACCACTGGCCCCGCTGGGGCAATGACCGAGTACAGGAAGTTCTTCGGGCACAACGCGATCTCTATGCGCACATGAACAACCAGGTGTTGCATCTTGCTAACCAGGGCGTGACGATCAACCAAATCCACAATGTGTATAAGTTGCCTGAAAGTCTGGAGCAAAAATGGTATTGCCGCGGTTATCATGGTACCGCGCGCCACAATAGCCGTGGAGTTATCCAGAAGTACCTTGGGTTCTGGGATGCTAATCCTGCAACGCTGGTGCCGCCTTCTCCCGAAGACTCGGCACCTCTCTTTGTCGAGATGATGGGCGGCGGCGCGGCGATTCTAGCAAAAGGCAAGGAATTGCACGACACAGGTGAGTACCTGATGGCCGTCGAGATTCTGAACAAGCTCTTCCTCGCAGAGAACGACAATCAGGAGGCGCGAGATCTGCTGGCCGATTGCTATGAGCAGCTTGGTTACCAGGATGAGAACCCGGGTATTCGCAATTGCTACCTCGCAGGCGCCTATGAACTTCGCTCTGGGATCTCAGATGCGCCGGTCGTAAAGGGCTCTAGCCCTGACGTGATAAGGGCGATGTCCACAGAACTATTCCTCAACTTCCTCGGCATCCGCATGGACAGTAGCAAAGCCGAAGGCATGAAATTCACCATCAATATGATCACTCCGGACAATGGTGAGAAGTTCATAGTTGAGATGGAGAATGCGACACTAACAAATATCGAAGGCTTCCTGGCTGACGACCCTGATCTGACGCTAACAATCAACCGCGCGGATCTCGAGCGTACGATGGGCGGCGAAGTCACTTTGGATGCTCAGATTGCCGACGGCACCGCCACGGTGGAGGGTGACGTGGAAGTTCTTGCGCAACTAGCCTCGACCATGGTTGATTTCGATCCCTTGTTCGAGCTCTTGCCGGGAACCGCGACAGCGCACGAGGTCGAACAGGCAAATGCCTACGAGGCTGTGCCAGGAGCGCCGATCGCCGAGTGACGCGACTATCGAGACGGTGCGTACCGATATGCAATTGACAGCTTTGTCCGCAAAGCGGAACTTGCGCAAGTATTCCGGAGCGACCGCTTTCGGCATAAGCAGACATTCAAGTCCACGAAATCGGTCCTTCTGTGTACGATGTCTGCTTTCAACAGGACCGGACGTTCGGCAAAATTGGGTCAACTTCCGGTATGCGGACTTTCCAGACCTTCGTTCTGGTTGGCCCGACGGCGGCTTCTGGCCCGAACCCGACCTTTTTGCCGGTCGCGGTGAATTTACACTTTTGAGCCTTAGATGACCAATATTTTGCGTTGGCAACCGTGTATCGAAATCCCTGAAAATAGCGACAAAAGGACTTAATAACAAATATCGATTCATTGGATTTGAGTGCTGTGATCGAGATCAATAGCTTCAAGCTTCTATTGGGCTATACATAGGGTGTCAGCTCGTGAAGCCTTGTTTGCCCGTGATAACTAGAATTTGGGAAGATTATGTTTATGAATCATTTTGGTGTCGTTGTGGATTGGTTTCGAGGTTTTCTCACTGTTCTTTTGATAACTGGTGCGCTTACGTCTTGTTCCCGTTCCCCAGAACTGGTTGGTATCGACAACTCCAAGATCCCTGCCGTTTCTGTCACGGAGGCAACGCGGCAAAAGATTTTCATCACCACCACAAGGCAAGCGACAGAGGTTGTTGGAGCATTCTACTCTGGCCAAAGAGCTCCAGAACTGGGATTAGCATCGGTTGTAGTATCGATACCACCTAATCATGTTTCAGGAGAGTTAGAGCGTTCCAAGAGGATGCCGCCGGACCCAAGAACTGAATTTGCGGTCATCGAACCGACAGTCTATCAAACCGACGATGCATTCATCAGGTCCCTGAATGGAGCGCTCGCCAAGTTGCCACCCGGTGATCGCGACATTCTGTTCTTTGTGCATGGCTACAACAACACTATCAGCGATTCGATCCTTAGGCTGGCCCAGTTTGTAGAAGACACGGACTTTAAAGGCGTGCCTGTCTTGTTCTCCTGGGCGTCTGCAGCACAACCGGTCAAGTACGTGTATGATCTGAACAGCGCTCTTGCCGCGCGTCCGCAGTTCCTGAAGGCCGCAGACATACTTGTCAGAACCAAGGCAAATGGCGCTGACATATTCGCACACTCGATGGGCTCGATGTTGTTAATGGAAGCAATCGTCTTTGCCGAACGGGCGGGCAAGTTCAACTCCACGGGTCGCCTCAAATCCGTCATGATGGCATCTCCGGACATAGATATTGATGTGTTCCGGTCTCAATTGGGCATGATAGACGGAGACCGCACCAAATTGTTTGTCCTGACATCCAAGGATGATAACGCCCTTGGGTTTTCTCGCAGGATTTCGGGTGGGATTAGCAGGGTGGGAGCGTCCGACTCAGCCGAACTTGCCGAGCTTGGAGTGACTGTGATCGACCTGAGCAATATTGATGACTCCAAATCTGGCAGCCATTCGAAATTCGCAGGATCACCGGAAGTCGTACAATTGATTGGCCAGGGTCTGAACAGTTCCAGCCGCTTTGGGAGCAAGTCAAATCATCCCCTTGAAAATATGATCTCTGGCCTGCCCATCCTAGTTGTATCAAACTAAAGGCCGATGCCTCTTGATGTTTCGGGGAAGTATCAAAGTACATTTGGGCTACGCAGCCGGTTTCAACCAATAGACAGAAAAATCGTTTACGCGCCCAATGCCCCCGTTGAATACCTAAATGCTAAGACCCTAAAAATTACGTTCAGCCACCTTTACTTCCACCTATAGCAAGGCTGCGCAAACCGCCTTTTGCGACCAATGCTGCGCCCGAACACTATGTCTGCATTGGGCTCAAGGCAGTCATCCGACCTTTTTACTCAGATGACTGTAATGTCACGCTAAGCGGTCATTGGAGGTGCGCATTCCGAGGAATTTCACCCGAAGGTCTGCTTTTACTAGCACCCGACATTCGCGAAATTTTGCTGAACGGCAACCAAGCTGCCGGATGCTGACGTAGCAAGATTTGCTTCGCTACTGACGCCCGGGCACTGTGAGCCCATTTGGAGGTTTTTCTCGTTCACGGCATACTGTCGGCTCAACGTCTGTTTTTTGCACGGCGAGGAGCCTTGGAATGACGGTCAAAAAGTCGGCGGACCTGAAGTGGTTTGCATTGCTCTCGCGGATTGCGAACGGGATTGGACAAATAGCAGCGCCAATTGGCGCCAAGTTGCCAGTCGCGTTTCTGATTGTCGTTTGCTTCATGGTCGCACTTGCTCTGACGGGCATGGCAGAACTGCGCAAGGCAAACGATCGAGCGGATCAGCTATTGGAGGATCAGATTCGGATCAGCACTTTGCTGGCAGTTCAACGCAGTATTCTGACCGTGAAACTGGTTGGCGCAGACGCAATACTGAATTTTGGCAACGCGGCGGAAAACGAAAAGCTGGGGAAGAAGCTTTATGACGAAGTATACCTTTTCAGAGCAGGTGCTTCACAAACAGGCAACCCCAATAGGGCGACGCACTTTCTGACGCCACAATATGAGAAAGAATTCATTGCCAATGAACGACGAATTGAAGCTGCCGCATCAAAAATACGTACTCATCTAAAGGAAGGTAACGCTGTCGCTGCAAAAGCAGTTTACGACACGGAATTTTCTAACGCTGTTGGCGAACTGGATCGAATAATTTTCTCCATTTACTTCAATGTACGGGAAAGGATGCAAGACAGCACCGAGGAAAATAATAGGGCCTATGAGCGTGCTCAGACATTGTTGGTGGGGGCATCCGGCTTCGCCATTGTTTTGGCATTGCTTCTTGGTTTTGCGATTTCAAGATCGATCACAAATCCTCTCGATCGAATACGTGTTGCACTTTCCCGGTTATCGGTCGGAAACTTCGAAACGCGTGTTAACGTCGCCAACCGCGACGAACTTGGTGAGTTGGCGGGTCACGTAAATGGAACAAGTCAAAAGTTGGGTGAGCTTTATTCCGCGATTGAGGCTCAAAAAGTCGAGTTGGCCAGTCTTAATTCGGCGCTTGAAGACAAGGTTCAAACCCAGGTCAAGGAGATCGAACGCACCAACCGTCTGAGAAGGTTTCTTCCGGCACAGGTGGCTGAGATGATCGTCGGGGCACCGGACGAGCAGAATATTCTGCGCACGCAGCGATCGGAGATAACTGTGTTGTTCGCCGATTTGCGTGGCTTCACCGCCTATTCTAATGCGGCAACGCCGGATCAGGTCGTTGACGCGTTGAACTGTTTTCATGGTACCTGCGGCCCTCTGATCGAAGCAAGCGGAGGCACGCTGGAGCGTTTTTTGGGTGACGGATTGATGGTCCTGTTCGGAGCCCCGGTTGCTATGGAAAACGCCGCTCAGCGCGCAGTAGACCTCGCTCTTGAATTGCGCTCAGCGGTCCAGTCCTCATTGTCGGGGTTCAAGTCCGGTTTGGAGAAACGAAGCTTGGGTATCGGGATAGGCGTTGGTACTGGCGCTGCCACAATGGGCCAAATCGGATTTGAAGGTCGACGGGACTATTCGGCCATAGGTCCGGCACCGAACCTTGCCGAACGCTTATGCGACGTGGCAGAGGACGGTCAAATTTTGATTTCTCATGCGACCGCTTGGCAAGTCGACGCCGCAATGGAGCCGACTGGTCCATTTGATCTGAAGGGAGTCGGGCCAGCTATCGCTGCTTTCAAGGTGTGAAACGCTGTAGAAAGATCGCAAGTGCCATCGTCTCCTTCGGGCTCGCAACAGTCATTCGCTGCACTTTGCCTGAATGTCGGCTTTCGGCCGAAGCGATCAAACTGCTTGCTGTTTCTGACTGACTGCTCTGCGGACTTTCCCGCCGTTCGGCTTTCGAAACCCAGTGGCTGGAATCTGCGGTTCGCGACTGCGGCCTGAATAGCGTGGAGAGGCTTCCAGCTGTTTTGTGCAGACGCAACAGAACTCGGGGCAGGCACAAGGAGCGGTCCTTCAACCATGCGATATTCGTCTGAATTTCTTGGATGACGGTTCCGAGCCGAGGCTAAAGCCATCGTCCACATGCACCAGAATCCAGAGATGCACCGACAATCGTGCGGACCATTGAAATCGGGCTAGCCATCAGCGCCTCGCATGACCGAGGCGGCCACTTCGCGAAGTTTCTCGGCTGCCGGGGATAGGGCACGGCCCTTGTAAGTCACAATGCCAAGTTTGCGGCTGATTGTTGGTTCAGAAATTGGGATGATCGCAATGTCGAGGTCGCGCCCTGAGAGCCGGATGAGGGAGGGAGTTGCCGCTATTCCAATCCCCCGTGCGACGAGGCTAAGTTGCGAATGGAAATGCCCGACCTGTATGTCGTTCGAAAGCACATCGTAGAGAGTGCCTAGGTGGCGTTGTAGGAGTTTGCGTGTACCGCTCTCCGGCCTAAGCAGGATGAAGTGCTGGTTCTTTACCTCCTCCCAGGTGGTCGATGTCGCCGACGCCAGTGGGTGTCCGTACTTCGATTTCCGAGATAGCCTCCGTCTTCTGTCGGAGATCCATGATCTTCGTCTGGGCGCCCTCGATCTGGGTCGGATTCAGGTGGTCGAGGGCATCGAGCAAACGGCGAAAGTCTTGGTGCAGCATGGGTATCCTCCGCGTAAAATGCGAAGTGATATACGCTTTTCTGCGAAATACCGAAGCGCACCAACACGGATTGCGGACACCCCCAAAGTAATTGGGTTTTCCAGGTCAAACATCCTGGTCTTTTGCGTAATCAACTAAGCTTAATCTGTGTTTAGTTGATCAGCTTGTTAGGGTTGTGCTTGTTGCCCACCTAGTACATTGATCGTCGGAAAGGCGAAATTGGCATTCAAGTCAGCAAATATCCTTTTGATTTCCTGGATTAGTATGTGGCGGGCGTTCAGTTCGGCCTCCCAAGTGTTTGAAGCCACGTAACAATCGACCAGAATGTCGACGGAGGACTCTTTCAATTCATGGAGCTTGACGAAGCAGTGGAAATTCTCACTTTTTAAGAAAAGGTCGCACTCAAAAATGAATTCTGAAATTCTATCGCAGAGGGCCTCCAAGACCTCAGGTGACGTCGAATAAGTAGTAGATACAGACCAACGAATGCGACGTGCATCACGTTCGGAAAAGTTTGTTAATACAGAATTTGCCAACTCGCTGTTGGGCACAAAAAGTTTTGACCCATCGAAGTTTCTTATGACAGTCGAGCGAAGTTCCATTTTTTCGATTATGCCTTGCTGACCACCACCAAAGTTCACCCAGTCTCCGACCTTGAATCTACGTTCGCCACCTATACTCACACCCGCGATCAAGTTACGTAACAAATCCTGAGCAGCCAATGCGACTGCTGCACCTGCAATACCCAATCCGGTCAGCGCGGGCCCTAAATCAATTCCCCAGCCCTGTAGAATGACGAAAATCATCAGAACGATAACTACCAGCTTTGCAAACTGAGGCAGCCAGTTCCCAGATATTACATTGTAGCTTCCAACGGATTGTGCAGCCTTGGCGATTGCGCTTTGCAACAGCTCATTGAGGAAGCGAAACAATGTGACAATCAGTGCTATCCTAATCACGGCGCCTAGCAGCTGCGATACGGTTCCCGGAACTCCCAGAAATGAGTAGGAGATATAAAATGCTGCGGCGACACAGATTGCGGAGATAGCTATGATCAAACGGCTTTTTTCTGCGGTTGTGATTTCAATGTGGAATGCACGAGCAATCGAAGCCAAAGGCAAAATCAAAAACTTCGCTAGCGGCGTTTTTGTGAGCCAAATTAAAACCGGCAGTAAAACTGCCGCCAGCAGCATGTAAGGGTCCGCGCTGATCCACCAATCTGTAAGTTGCACAGTTTCCGACATGTTAAAAAGCAGTAGGCTGGAAGTCATTTCAAAGTCACTCTGAGTTGATTGTAGTCTGAGCGTTTGAGGAGTTTCTTTTCCGATCTTAGCGTTGTCAGCGGGTCATCGGAGTCGCGCCTGTTTCCATTCGAACGAGTTTTCCGTCCTTTAGATGCATGACAACCATCACGGATTCCTTTTCGCCGTTGGTGAAAGTCATAAACTGATGCGTCACAAGGATGTCTTCGTTCTCATAGAGGATTCTATAGTCCCGACGCTCAGGTCTAGGGCCTTCAGAGGACCAAATGTCCAACATCTCCTTCTTGAAAACACTGCCGCGACCTTGATGTCGGACGAACTCAAAACCGTCGTCAATCCGGGCCTCCAGCAAGTGTCGATCTCTTTCGTCAAACGCATTTTTCCACTTTTGTGAGAACTTTATTTCGTTCCCCTCCTTTCCCATGACCTTGGTTTCAGCCGACGTTAAGGCATTGGCCTTATTACTGTGTGATCAGCAAATCTCCTCCTCTTTGCGCAAAAAGGACGCCACGGGTGAACAATCCTGGCTCGCTCGCAGTTCCGAATACGTTCACACCTTGCTCGTTAAGCGCCTGGACATATGAGAGAAAAAGCTCGGATTCGGCCGCCTTGCTGTGTGCCAGAGGTCGGCTATCCTGAACTCCGGACAAGTCTACAATTGATACCTCAACGTCCCCAAGTTCACTCGACGAACGAACAGCCCCGACTCTTTTTTCCCGACCTCGCAGGCGTGCTGAAAGGGCTAGTGCTTGGTCGTCATCCGAAACAATGACGAAAATGGGAAGACCGGCTTCCAGTACAACCTCTGCCTGTTCCTGAAATAATCCAATATCAAGATCTGCCGACACCAAAACAACCGCATCAATCTTTGCGAGCGTTCGTTGGTCTTTAGCAAGTGCCAGCGACCTTAATGTTTCCATTACAAGGAACGTGCCCATTGAGTGTCCGGTCACAATGTATCCGGAGAGTGAGGATCGCGAGGTCGCAGCAAGAGTCTCAGCGAGTGAGTCACGCGCGAACAGGGCTCTTTCTCGGTCTTGAAGATACAGTGGAACCTTAGCCGCCGATGGCCATGAGTACAGGATATTCACACCGCGCGTATTTAGGTCGTAGGTGAATTGAGCGGCGGTGACCACCGCCTCCGCAAAGTTTGTGTTGTACCCATGCACGAGGATGGCACCTTGTTTTCTCGTTGTGCCCAGACGCTTTGCACTTTGGTTTATTGAACCGACAAATTCATCCGCTCCACTCAAGCTTTGATGTGACGTCAGTAGAATGTGTTTTTCAGGGTCCGGCTCACTGCGCCCAGGATAGGGTGCCGTTCCAACATCACGGTTGCTCGGGATTGAAACCTCAATTTGGCTAAAATGGGTGACGGGAGATCTTTGACTGGAAAAAAAGGGGGGACCAGCTAATGGCGCCCTAGAAGTCGCTATCAACAAAGACTGTGTTTTCAATTCGGCCGGCTGTTCAGATGCCTGCTCCAAGGTGCCACGCGGTTTAGCGCAGCCGGACAGAGCACTCGCACAGATAAGCACCGTGGTAATAAGGCACCTCATTTCTCTTGGCCCTCTTTCATGCGCAGTGCGGTACGGACCCAACTCGAAGTTTTTCAGACCAGGCCGCTACACCAACAAACCTTTCACGCTTTAGAATCTGAATTTGACGCCTAGAACCGGCCCGTGCTGATCAACGTCATATTCGAACGCCCCAGTGGATAGCGTGTCGCTATAGTCCATGCTGAAGTAACGCCACCCAAAGAACAGCGAAGTTGTTTCCCACGGACGCCAATCAACACCTACATTGGCTCCGATTTGCAGGTCGTTGCCGCCTGCGCCAAAGCCGCCAAGTTCCAAGGATGCGATTGCAGTCCATCGCTCATTGAGCACCCAAGTCCCGCGTGCACCGATTACCGGCTCCCACCAGCCTTCATCGCCGCCCAACACAGGGATTGGTGCCGGAGATGTTACTGTAATCTCCTGGCGCAACGAGTTGTAGCGCGCGCCAGCCTGTAGATCGATGGCGTAGCGCTCCCCATTACCCCCGATTGCGTCAACGGCCTTGTACGCTGCATATAAACCCAGCCATTCTTGACGAATATCAGCGCTGAACGAGGCGCTTCCAGGTGTGGGTAGGCTGCCATCTGCTTCAAGCGAAACATAGTTGGCATCAATTATGAAACCCCAATCGCCGCGCCAGGCTTCGTACCTACCGGCTGCGGCGAAATCGAGGAGTTCCAGTGCATCGCCAAAATCCAGGTCAAGTGGGACGGTCACTCCTGCAACCGTCGAGTCCCCTCTGGTTCTCGCTGGCAGGAAAGCATAGATCGCAAGAGTATGACGCCATTCTGTTTCGCTTTGTCCGGCGAGCGGAATTGGCTCCGCGATGGCTTGCTTCGAAGCGAGTACGGTTATTGTCGCTAAGGCAAGTCTCGATATGGTTTGTTTCATAGGTCAGCTCGTTTGGCTATTTTGATTTCTATATTGGGCGAGCCGCCAATTGGGCGTCTCAAATCTCGTAACCTTAGTGACGTTGGGCTTTGAGACGTGCTTCCTCAGGAGTGATTGGTTCGCGGTGAGGGAACTGCTCGACGCGACCGTAGTGCATGCCCAAAAGCTTCTGCATCGGTTGAACCACCCAAAGGCCAGGATAAGCTGCGCCGTATTTTTCGCCGGGATCTCGCTTCACGTTGTAGAAGTCCATTCCCGGCAACCCGCCATGACCTTCTGTGATGTGGATCTTGTGATCATTATATCGGAAAGCGCCAAGCACATCGGCGCTGTAGTGGGCCATAAACTGTCGACGTCCATAACCTTCTCCATTCAGAAGAAGCGATGTCTGATCAATACCGTCGGTGATCCTATCACTGGGTATTTTGTCCAGTGCGCCACCGATCCGAGCCGCGGTAGTAAACAGGTCGGTAACATGAATTACATCCATGGGGTCTTGCATCGGTTCGATCATACCTGGCCACCAGGCCATAGCAGGGACCCGAACCCCACCCTCAAGAACATCTCCTTTTGCACCGCGTAACAGAGTGTAGCCAGCGGTTGGCCAGAAGGCGTACATTGGGCCATTGTCACTGATCCAGACGACCAGTGTGTTTTCAGCGATGCCTTCTGCTTTCAAAGTTTCGAGCAATTGGCCGACATGCTTATTGTGCAAAGCCATGAAAGACGCCTGACGATTGTTCTTGTCCACCATCGGGTGGTCGATGAACTCTTGGCTTGGCGCTATTTGCTGAGCGTATGAGGCCCAGTAGATGAAGAATGGGTTTTCGTCGTCGGCGTGTTCTTTCACATATTCTGTGATCTGGCTGATGGACTCGTTTTCAAAAGCTTCCTGCCTTTCTGGTGAGAGCGTCCCAGCTGCACCTTCGATTGGGGTGCGACCCTCGCCTTTCCTGCCGATATAACCACCTATAGAAAGATCGATACCCGCCTCTTCCAGATAGCTTTCGTTTCCGGGGAAGTCAGCGAAGGGAAATGTACCGCTTTGATCCTCATATGATGCCTGCCAATAGTCCGGGGCTCCATTGAAGAGGCCATAGTACGCGTAATCATACCCTTGGTTTTCCGGAGCATGTTCGGGCAAATCACCAAGGTGCCATTTACCCCACATCGCGGTTTGGTAGCCGACCTCGGATAGAACTTCTGCTGTCGTGACTTCTTCAGGCGACAACCCATCGACCTGTCCTGGCCATAGAACAGTCAAAAGACCTGTGCGAACCGGGTGGCGGCCCGTGTTGATGGCGATACGGGTTGGTGTGCATGATGGCTCGGCGTAACCCGACCAGAACCTCATCCCTTCAAATGCAATCTTGTCCAGAGTTTCCGAAGGTGTGCCACGATGCTTTCCACCGCCTTGCCAACCCAACTCACCCCAGCCGATATCGTCGGTCAGTATATAAATGATGTTGGGTTTTTTTCCGAACTTCTCCTCCAATGCCGCAAGCTTTGCATCAATTTCGGCATCTTCAGCGGCCCAAGTCTCAGCATTACGCTGTGCGTTTACCAAATGGGGGCCGTCGGGTTCAAAGGAGCTTGCTGGAGCTGCAATAGCCATAAGTACCGCGAGTGCGGCGCTTGTTCTAAGTCCTTGTTTCATAGTCTCCCCCTCAAATTTGTATACAGGCTTAGTAAAGCATACTATACGCTACCGTCTATAAAAATATACGGTTGCGTATAGTTGTATATTTTAGATGGATTAGATAACTGCTGAATTTGATACAGATCAAAGGTAATAGTGTTTTGGTTAAAAAGCGTGTCAGCAAAAAAGATTGGTTAAACGCCTCGCTCGACCTACTTCGGGCCGGAGGGATTGAAGCAGTCCGTGTTGAACGCCTTGCCGATAAGTTGAACGTGGCCAAAAGCGGTTTCTACTATCACTTTCGTGACAGGGCGGACCTGCACAAAGCCTTGCTCGATCATTGGCTGCAACTTGATGGTACTCCTTTCCTTAAAGAGCGACGATTTGCTGAGGCTTCGCCGGCTGAGAAGCTCGCTATCGTTGCTGAAGTCGTAGACCAGGCCGATCTCAGCCGATACGACAACGCAATTCGCCAGTGGGCTCGCCAAGATTCAAAGGTTCGACGTGTCTGGCGGAAAGAAATGAACAAAAGGCTTGAGCATATTCGCGGTCTGTTTCGGGCGCTTGGCTTCGAGGGTGAGCAATTGGAGATGCGGGTCCGGACGTTCGTCGCCTATCAGGTTGGTGAACGGGAGCTTTTTTCGGAGCTATCCGCGAAAGATCGTTCTCGGCTTCGAAGCTTGCGACTAAAACTCTTGGTCGAAGGACAGATTGAACTAAGCTCGGCCAATGGCCGTCGATAGGCCAAGTTTGCGAGAATAGCGTCATTGCTTCCTCATTTTTCCAAGTCGATTTCGGCAAATTGGTTTCAGCAGTGGCAGTTCAACTGCTGAGGGCTTCGGGCTTGAGACGTGCATCGATAGCTTGAGACCACGTGTTAACAACAAAGTAAGCCTTCAAAGGAAATAAGCGGTTTTCACGCCGGCTGAGAAACGGACGCTAAAGTACCGAACCTCATCAACCAATTAATGCAATGCGCCAACGCGACTCCCGCTCAATGCAGCAAGATCTATCTTTGGCACTGGCAATCAGGAAGCTTTAGTCATTTGAGGTTCAACCTCAGAGATAATTGAATTGCATGCGTAGCCAAAACAGAACCCGAGCAAGAAGTTCAACCGGGCCAGCGCCATCAGTGATCATTGTGGCTGAACCCGACATCCCAAGCCGAGTCGCATGGGTCGGCAGGTCCTCTGGAAGAGCAAGACGCACGGCGAATTGGTTGGTCCCAACGAGTTGACCGACTGAAGGAAGCGTACCGGTGGCGCCACTCAGTGTTCCTTCGGCCGTTCCGGGAATAACTGCCTCTATTGTAGTAATGAATGAAGTACCTGGCAGCGACTGCATCGCAACCATGACCTCGCTGCCAATTTCGAAGGCATGGGCTCCGCTTTGACTGAAAACGGCCGTAAGGGCGCGGCTCACGTTTGGCAAGAATGCTACGGCAGGTTGAAAGCTAGTCACTCGTTGGCCTGGTTGAAGCGTTAACGCTGTGACCAACCCATCATCCGGCGCGATAACAACAGTTTGCTCCAGGTTCCAGCGTGCCAAAACCAAGTCCTGTTCTGCTTGTACAACCGCTGCGTTTACGCCTTCGACCTCCGAGCCAATACGGATCTCAATCCCACGTTTCCGAGCGCGGGCGGCATCGAGGCTGGCTTCAAGCTGTTCGATATTTGATACCGCTTCCTGCATTTGGAATTCTGTGCTGGCACCCCTTTCCGCAAGCTGAACGATGTCATCGCGGCGTTGGAATCCGAATTCTAGCTGGGCTTCGATACGCTCAATGTCAGCCTCAGCCGCTTCAAGTTCAGCCTGTAGACCTTCGGCTGCTGACCTTGCATCCACCAACGCAGCCTCAGCTCGGGAGACCTCTGCGGCATAAGGTGTTGGGTCAATCCGAAACAGTAGGTCGCCTTTCTGAACAGGCTCGTTTGCTTTCACGCCGATCTCGGTAACTGTTCCTGAAATATTCGGAGTAATTTCTATTGTTACACCCTGTACAGCCACTCGACCCGAAGGTGTCAGATAGTTGAGCGCTCCAATGACAACCAATGCGATTACAAGCCCCAACAAGGCTATGATCGATTTCCAAGTGCCGTTCCAAGGAAGCAGCTTAAAGCGGCCAAAGATCAAGTAGACGAGAATCGCGTAGAGGCTGAGAACGATGAGCATAAAGACAACTCCAAACGTTTTCCAAGCCGACATTATTACGACCTGACGAGGTCTATTATTCGTTACACAAGGACAAACACTTGACAAGACGCTCATTCTGCAAACCAATTTCACATTAGGCAGCTGATTGTCAGGAGCGCAAAATGTGCAGCGAGATACATTACTCGGCGAATTCTCTGAGCACAGCAGTGGCGGCCGCTTGTCTATTGTGTCTAACAGTTTCGTCATCTTCCGCTCAGACGGCTAGCATCGAGTGTCCCGAAAACCCCGAGAAATCGGGAACTTTTACTTTGCAGGGTGAAACGCGATCTTTTTTTGTCGGCTACCGATGGGGCGAAGGCGTCTTAACTCTCAATAACGGTGAGGAGCATAAATTCTCGGCACGCGGATTGAAGTTTGGCGAGACGGGTTCCAGTACGATGCAAATTGTCGGTGAGGTCTATGGCTTGGAGCCCTTGGATGACTTCGAAGGGGATTACGTTGGTACTTTCGGTGGTGTACTTCCACTTATAGGTCAAACCGACGTCCTTCTGGTGAACTCAAAATGTGTAACTCTCGCTGCGAAACTAGTGGGAACTGGATGGACAGTTTCTCTCGAAGCGGATCAAACTGTGGCCATTAAGTTCGAGAATAACTGACTTGCGATTCATAAAGAAATCGCAATTTCTGCTAGGATACAACGCCGGCTGCTAAGCCTTAGCGTACGCGTCACAGTTCTTGATCATTCCAATAATCTGTCCGTCGGAAAACTTCCGTTTCAACCTCCATCCGTTGCTTGGGTGGACCACCAACTCCTCAAGAACATGATTTCTGGTCGGGTTGCGTCAGAACTACAATTCAAGTTTGGTCGTGGTCATTTCGCTAAAGTTTGCAAAGTCTGCTTACTGCGCATCTCAGACCTTCGCGTGAACCCCAGGTTCCTCAGTGAGGCCCTTTGCGGGATTGAGTAATGCAAAGGGCCATAAACGTGACAAGTTAGATGAACTGGTTGCGATACGCGACAAGCTAGAAATCGAGGGCATTAAGTTTGGGACACTACCGGAAAAACGTTCGCTCACACCAGGTGACATCCATCTAGTCGGATGACGCATCTGCTGTATCGGGTTCAATCGACCCTTGGTGAACTACGCAGCTCTACAAATCAAACATTTAATCGAGAATGGTCTAGCTGAAACAGCGGCGCAGAACTGCCTCGGCATCGAAGCGCCGCAGTACTCAGCACCAAGGTCAGCGATGCGCAGGATGCGGACTTTGCAAAGTTCAAGTCGTTTCCCGAGAGCAGACTATCATTCACTGAACGGCATTGGCAAAACTCGTCCCGAGCTACAGTAGCCTTGAGAGCTAGATGCAGCGAGTGCATTCGGAATTTCCGAGGTCATACTACCGAATGCAGCGCCTTCGCCAATTCAAAATGTCAGCCGCGCTCGTAACCCAAGAACAGTCACCGTACCGTCGCTTGAGTTAAATGCTGGATTATCCAAGTACTGTATACTTGGAGTAATCGCGAAGTTCTGAGCGACCTGCCAGCGATAGAAAGCTTCGACTGCGACTTGGTCTTCATCTGAATTCGGTGGACGACCCCAACTAGCTCCAAGTCCCACTTCACTCGCGCGGAAAACGCCCTTCGTAATACCAGCGGCCGCGTATCTTTGGTACGGTGTGCTGGCATCTTCGTTTGCCCATGCAAGTCGGGCAAAAGTTCCAATGCGCGAATTTTCGAACGTATAGCTGCCTGTTAGGCCCACACCGTAATTGTCATCGTCGGTGTGCCAAAGAGCTACGTGAACATTGTTGAACAAAAACGAAGCATCGGACACGCTTTGATCGGTCCAACCAAACTCAAGAGCTTTGAAGTATTCGCCATCACCAAGAGTATCAAAGCTCAAGCTATCGTATTGCCCATTGGCATCCATAACCATGCCCAAAACATAGAAGTTGGTGCGAGGAATGCCGATGTACCCCGAGATTCCGAACGAACCGGTCGACGGATAGCCAATAGTAGGGTTCAAGATAATACTGTTGTTCTGAAACGACGTAAGGTTGTCGGAGTATGGCGTAATGTCGAACTGCGAGAAGGCACTCATGTATCCGACGCTTACCTCAATCGGAGTATTCCCAGCGTCTAATCTTTGTCGCCATTTTAAGACGGTGATACCCCATTGCTGGTCAGACCAGTCCGGCGCAGTTGTTCCTACCCACCCGAAATTCAGCACAAGTGCTTCGGGCGACAATTCGCTTCCTATTTTGTGGCGGTTCTCAATTCTGAAATCCAAAGTACCTTTTCGTGATGGATTCGACCGGTTCAACAAATCCCAAGAAAAGAAGGCTCTGAAGATACCACCTACGGCATCAGTTTCACCAAAGCTGTTATCGGACCACTGGGCGTTAAAGTTGTAGTCGAAGCCTAGTTTGAAGCCATATCGTTCGGCCAAGATCGAGCTGGAAGAGGTCGTTCAGTCCGAAAGACGAATAGTCGGCTCGGGATATTGAAGGTCAGTGCTAAGCTGATTAGCCGTTCAGAGCAGTGACGGCTTCAAGTTACCTTGCTCGCATTGACGCGAGGCCGTTGAACGGCAGGTTTGTTGCGCTCTACGAAACTGCACACTCTAGGGCGAATGTCCGGTTTGGAGCTCCTTGATCGCTCTTTGACCAGACGGCGCTCTGGTATGGAAACAAAGGGGCTTGGCTCAGCGCATAACCAGAGCTAGCAAATAGGCGTCAGGATCATGAAATTGGGCTTCTTCGCGCAAGGAAAGCGAAGACAGGCAACATTGTTACGATCCAGACCACGCTATAAATTGCGGATGGGATGGCATATTCGCTTAACCCATTGGTGTTAGGCAACAGCAAAGTGGCAATTGCGATTCCCAAAGCTCCGTTTTGAACGCCGGTCTCAATTGAAATCGTCTTCGCCTCGATGTCTGTGCATCCGAGCATCCCTGAACTCATGATGCCAATAAACGTGAGTGACGCACCTGCAACAAATAGTGCGGGTCCAATCCTAAGGTAGTTATCCGCGACCACCACCCAGTTTGAAATGATCGCGCCTCCAATGACCAGTGCAAAAAGTAGCATAGAGACCTTGCTAAAGACTGGTTCGACAGCGGCTACAATCCGCGGCGCCAATGACCGCGCGGTCACCCCGACTAGGATTGGAGAAGCTGTTAAAAAAAACATTGCTAAAGCCGTCGAAGAGATGTCGATAGCGGGCGCAGTTGCCCCCATGAACATCTGCATCGAAAACCCCAGGATAAGCGGTACGGTAACGACACAAGTCAGACTGAAGACTGCTGTAAGAGTAACGGACAAAGCAACATCCCAATTCGAAAGCTTGGTTACGATGTTACTGATCGCCCCGCCCGGACAGGCCGCTAAAATCATAATACCAACGGCTGTCTCGGCGGAAATCCCAAAGATAAAGATCACCATCAAAGCGATGCAAGGCAGCAAAATGATCTGGTTGAGAGCCCCGACGCAAAAGGCACGTGGACGTCGTCCGATGCGTTGAAAGTCGGCCGCCGTGAGTCCGAGGCCAAGGCAGAACATGATGACAACAACTGCGAGCGGCAGCAGCACAGATATAAAAATTTCGCCCATCTATCATGACCTCTATGACTGCATGCTTCCGCACGCTTTCGGACGATACCGTTCAGAAAACCTGATGACGAGTTTTATCAGTTTGGCGCATTTATCCTCAAGCGCCCGAAGATCGAGGCTGTCTTTATTTATTATACCTATCACAGGGTTGGACGATCTGGTGTGAAAGAGCTTTCCAGTGCTAATCTCACTGTATGGCAAGTGTAACTTACGCATTCGCTCGCGCGATGGCCAACGCCGCCGGGATGACGCTGAACGACGATGGCGCCCTGATTTCGAATGGCGCTGTCGTGCTGCGTTTACCAGAAGCTCAAGACGGCCAATTGGCGGATGATGCGTATTTCGATTTGATAGATTGGATTCGTGCGCAACAAGCGGACGAGGCCGCGTTGGTTGAGGCCTATGCAAACGCGATTGCGACCGATGATCTCGGCGTACTTGGCTTGGCCGTTAAGACAGCTCCGACCTTGCGGCAATCATTGCAACGGATCGAGCGCTATTTTCGTCTCGTCACGGACACCGCAGTTTACAAACTTGATGAAACCGGCGACCCGGTTCTTTGGATTTTTGAAGGACAAACACCACATCGCGCCGCCTTGGAGCTGCGCAACGAATGCGCGCTTGCGGCCTTTGCGAGGAACATGCATCGGTTTGTGGGTGATGGGTTGTCGCTCGCATATGTCACGTTTCAGCATGCATGCAGACAAGAGCCAGAACATTACGCCGAATATTTCGGGTGCCCGGTTCGATTTGGGAGCGCCCACAACGCCATTGCTATGCGCCCTGCTATGCTGGAAAGCGAAAATCGTCTTGGCGATCCGGGCTTGTCAGATTTCATGACGAAGCACCTGGATGAGGAGTTCAACTCTCGCGATGACGACACCTCACTGAGCCAAGCAATTGTCCACCGGCTTACGCCAGCCCTAAGTAACGGCGCACCGCAGGCGGCGCATGTCGCCCAAGAGATGGGAATGAGCGAGCGCACTCTTTACCGCAGGTTGGCCGAAGAAGGGCTGACCTATCGCGACGTTCTTGGTCAGGCACAAGTTGCACTCGCTCGTGACCTGCTCCGTGACGGTAAGGCTTCCATAGCCGAGATCGCCTTTATGACCGGGTTTTCGGAACAGAGCACGTTCAGCCGCGCCTTCAAGCGCTGGGTTGGCCAGGCTCCGGCACGATTCAGGCAGCAGGCGACCTCCGACTAGGCACACACCTCAAGACCACATGGCAGGTTCGGCCAAAACCTTGGCAGGGCGGGCCGATACCTCAATCGATGTGGCGCCTAACTTCTTCTTTGTCAGATCCACCTGGGGCGCTCCCGAGTAAAGCAAACCCATTTGCCCCTCTCAGACAAAGGAAATTTGCAATGAGCAATCATGACCACAAACATAGAGCAAGCTGCGCTTGCGAAGTCACGCCCGAACGCGTTGATATGGCGCGCCGGCGACTCTTGCAACAAGCCGCCGGTGCGGCCGCGGCAGGTACAACAATAGTGGCTGGCGGGCAGGCCCTTGCCGCGACCGACGAAGCACGCGCCTACTATGCTGACCCGGAAAATCCAGGCCTTCCCCAAATCGACATGACCATTGAGCCGGGGCGTACTGCGCTTGTGGTGACCGACCCCCAGATTGATTTTTTGTCAGAGGACGGTGTGACGTGGGGTGTCGTTGGCGAAAGCGTGACCGAACAGGGCACGGTCGACAATATCGAACGGCTTTTCATTGCCGCCAAGGCTGCGGGGATGCCGGTCTTCATCTCGCCCCACTATTACTACCCGCATGACCACAAGTGGGAGTTCGAGGGCACTCTGGAAGCCACGATGCACAGCATCGGCATGTTTGACCGCCTGGGACCGCTCAATTTGGACAACTTCGAGGGCTCAGGTGCCGACTGGATGCCGCAATACAAGAAGTACATCGAGGATGGCGAAACCATCATTTGCTCGCCACACAAGGTTTACAGCCCTGCTCAGAATGACCTGAACCTGCAATTGCGTAAACGCAAGATCGACAAGGTGATCCTCGCGGGGATGTCGGCGAACCTGTGTACGCAGGCGCATCTCTACGAGCTGCTGGAGCTGGGCTACGAAGTCGCTGTCGTTCGCGATGCCACAGCCGGGGCCAAGGTGCCTGAAGGTGACGGGTATCTCGCCGCCATAATCAACTTCCGAATGGTCGCCAACGGCGTCTGGTGGACCGACGACGCGGTTGAGCGCATTGGCCAATCGGCCTGACCCAAATCGATCTTCAAATTTGATCCTGACATCCTGAAAGGACATATCATGACACGCATCTTTACATTTGCCGCACTTACAACAGCGTTGACGCTCGCCCTGGCGGCGGCGGCATTGGCTGACGATGAATACAACGTTTCGAACAGTCTTACCTTGACCGGGCAGCCCCTCGGCATGCATGGCGTCGATCCTGTATCGATGTTTGAAGCCGAAAAACCCGAAATGGGCAACGCCACTTTTACATCGGCCCATGATGGAGTGGACTACTATTTTGCGTCGCAGGCAGCGCAAGCCACATTCGAGGCGGATCCGACGGCACATCTGCCTCAATTCGGCGGGTTCTGCGCCTTTGGCGTCTATGTAGGCAAGAAGCTTGATGGCGATGTTCGGTATGCCGATATCGTGGACAACAAGCTCTATCTCTTTGTGAATGAGGACATCTTCAAGAAGTACCTTGAGGACAAAGAGACCGTGATCCAAGGCGCCCATGCCAAGTGGGCAGACATCCACCACACGCCTGTCGGCAGCCTTTGATCGAGGAATTTGGTGGCTTTTGCCGGTCGGAGCCACCGCTGCCTCTCCCCTCCCCAAAAGGCCGGCATTTCTCCAAGACGCCCTGTCCGCAATGACAATTTGCGTGCGTCGAAAACTCTTCCCAAAGGAAACCAGACATGACTGATTTTGAGACCTATACAATCGCCTCAGCCCCTGATGCCGCGAAACCAATTCTGGAAGCATCGCTGAAAGGATATGGTTTTGTGCCCAACCTTTATGCGGCCATGGCCGAAGCGCCCGCAATATTGGAAGGCTATACGACACTTTCCAACATCTTTGGAAAGACCAGCCTGTCAGAGACTGAGCGCCAGATCATCCTTATGACTAACAACCGGTTGAACGGGTGCAAGTACTGCATGGCCGCCCATACCACTCTTTCACAGATGGCCGGTGTCCCCGAAGACGTGATCGCAGCGTTACGCGATGGCAGCCCTATCGCCGACCCCAAATTGGAAGCACTGCGCAAATTCGTCATCGTGATCAACGAAAGCCGTGGCTGGCCCAGCGACGCACAGGTCGAGGCGTTTCTGACGGCTGGCTATACCCGCCAGACCATGCTGGAAGTCATCCTTGGCACAGCGTTGAAAATCCTGTCGAACTATACGAACCATGTGGCGGAAACGGCTTTGGATGATGCGTTTGTCCCAAATGCATGGACCGCCTCATCCGCGGCGGCGGCTGAATAGCGCGATTTTGCCTAATTGTTGGTCTTGCGCTTAGGCCTGAGTTTGGTTCTGGCCAATAAGGGAATCCGATTTGAGACGTTCGACCGCAAAATCAACAAAAGCGCGTACCTTCGCAGACACGGTTCGACCCTCTTGATGCACAAGATGGATGGGAACCTCGGGTGGCTCATATGACTTCATGACAGTCTTGAGCCGCCCATCTGCAATGTAGGGTGCCACCTGATACGACAAAAGCCGTCCGATCCCATGACCTTGCAACGCCAACTCAATCACGGCGTCATTAGTATTCATGCTGATGCGTGGGTTCACTCGTTTGGTTATGCTCTTTCTACCGCTTTGAAAATGCCATTGGCCGGATGCATTCAGGGCAGTAGAATTAATGATGGCGTGGCAGGACAAATCATCCGGAGTTTCAGGTTTGCCATGCGATTCAAGGTAAGATGGCGACGCAAATAGTATTTGATTTACCGCACCGCACCTAACGGCCATCAAACTGGAATCAGCGAGGTTGCCAATTCTGATACCAACGTCGAGACCCTCATCAATCAGATTTACTACGCGGTCCACATAAAGCGTGCGTGCCGATAGCTTCGGATAAAGATCCAGAAATTCGCCCAGAAGCGGAGTGATGAACATACGACCAAACAAGACCGATGCGGTGACACTTAGTTCCCCGGTGGGTTCGGCATAGGAACCGAAAGCGGCGCGCTCGGCCTCTTCAAGATCAGCCAAAATACGTCTGGCATCCTCAAAAAACCTTTGTCCACTATCAGTCAGCATCACCGAGCGCGTGGTGCGCACAAAAAGACGGATCCCCAGGCTGTCCTCAAGCATGGAAACCATTCGGGTCACTGTTGGCGGTGACATGTTGAGGTGGCGGGCCGCCGCGGCAAAACCTTTCAACTCGGCCACCTTCACAAAGACGTTTAGCGCGTGAAATCGGTCCACAGCATTATTCCACTTTTTGGAATAATATATTGCCAAGTATCTGAATTCCGCAACATAGAAGCTCTGATTAACTTCACCTCAGTCCCAGGGCATCGCCCAGACCGAGATGGAGAATTCAATGGCACGACCCTTTGCAGAGATCAGCTTCACGCCTTCCGTGCGCGAAACGCAGGCCAAAAATGGTTCAGCGAACGGCTACGCGAAGTTTCTGGAAGGCACCCGTCACGAGGACCTGATCAGCCCGATTGAGGCCAGCTTCATCGCGCAAAGGGACGGCTTCTATCAGGCCACGGTCTCAGAAACCGGCTGGCCTTATGTGCAATTCCGCGGCGGTCCAACGGGTTTTCTGAAAGTGTTGGATGAACGGACACTTGCCTATGCCGATTTCCGCGGCAACCGGCAGTATCTCAGCACTGGGAATCTGCTGGGCAATGACCGCATCTCGCTGATCCTGATGGACTACCCCAATCAGAAGCGTCTCAAGATCTGGGGTCGGGCGATGATCATTGGTGCCGAGGACGATCCGGCCTTGATGCAGCGCCTGAGAGCGCCGGACTATCGCGCTGACCCGGAGCGGGCGGTTGTGATCAAGCTTGAAGCGATGGACTGGAACTGCCCGCAGCACATCCCCCAACGCCTGACCTTTGAAGAGTTTGAAGATTATCTGACCCCGTTTCGCACTGAGCTGGCAGCGCTGAAAGCACGAAACGCAAGGCTCGAAGCGTCGCTCGGACAGCAAAACTGACCCGTGTCAATCCTGGCGTGTTCAGACGCGCCCCCCGTAACCCAATGAAAGGAAATACCCATGTCGCGCAATTTGAAATCCATCCTGAGCGCCAGCATTCTCGCGCTTTCAATCGCTGCACCAATTGCACCAGCTCCTGCAATCGCAGCAGGGACCGGAATTGAGGCCATGTGGGCCGTCTATTTCCGCACCGAACAAATCGACGAAGTCAGTATCGCTTATCGTGAGGCCGGAGATCCGAGCAGGCCCACCGTCCTGCTGCTTCATGGCTTTCCGACTTCCTCGCATATGTTCCGTAACCTTATCCCGGAACTGGCCAAGAACTACCACGTGATCGCGCCCGATTTCCCCGGATTTGGCGCGTCGGACATGCCGATGGCCGAAAACTTCGAGTATTCTTTCGCAAATATCTCTGGAATGATGACGGCGCTGCTCGACCGGAAAGGTATCGATCAATACGCGGTCTATCTGATGGATTACGGTGCCCCGGTTGGTTTCCGTATGTTTGCGGAACAACCCGAACGGGTCACTGGCTTTATCATTCAAAACGGGAATGCTTATGAAGAAGGGCTGCGCGAGTTCTGGGATCCCATCAAAGCCTATTGGGCCGAGCCATCGCAAGAGAATGGCGACCAGCTTCGTGGATTCCTCACTCTAGATGCCACCAAATGGCAGTTCACCCACGGAGTTCAAAAACCCGAGTTGATCAGCCCGGATAACTATTGGCACGTCCAATACCTGCTTGACCGCGATGGCAATCAAGAGGTGCAACTTGAACTCTTTCTGGATTACGGCACCAACGTTGCCGAGTACCCAAAATGGCAAGCGCTGTTTCGCGAACATCAACCCCCGACGCTGCTGATGTGGGGCAAAAATGATCACATCTTTCCGGTCGAAGGCGCCTATCCCTATCAACGCGATCTGAATGATCTCGAGTTTCATCTGCTCGATACGGGACACTTTGCACTCGAAGAGTACGGGCCCGAGATTGCGGCGCAGATGACCGCCTTTCTGAACCGCATCACCACCGCTAGCAACTGACGTGGAACTGGCCGCACCGCGCTCAAAGGTGCGACCTCACGCATGGAGTAAGTCAATGAATACGCAAACAAATACTGCCGTAGAGGTAACAGTGGAAATCGTACACGGCTTTGTCGACGGTGGCGCCGGAGGAAATCCCGCAGGCGTCGTCCTGGACGCTGATGAATTGAGTGAACAGGATATGCAAGCCGTTGCGGCAAGGGTTGGATTGTCCGAAACGGCCTTTGTCTCTCGGTCTGAGACTGAAGGCTTCAAACTTGATTTCTTCACACCAAACCGGCGCATTGCTCATTGCGGTCACGCAACAATCGCCGCCTTCTCGCGCCTTGATGCGCTAGGCCGGATTCCCAATCCCAACACCTCGAAGGAGACGGTTGATGGGCCGAGGCGCATACTCATGAAAGAAGGTGCCGCCTATATGGAACAACTGGCCCCAAAATACGCGATACCAGAGGAATGGGCGGAAAAGGGTGTAAGCATCGACGATGTACTGAACTCCCTTGGGATCAGCAGACATCAACTTGATCAGGAGATCCCACCGGTTTTGGTCAATACCGGCAACAGTTTCATTGTTATCGGCCTCGCTTATGCCGAAGGTCTTGCCAAGGTGAAACCAGATTTCGCCAAAATCACACAAATCAGCGAACAACTGGATCTGATCGGCTATTACGTCTTTACAACAGACCCATCAGCGACCAACCGAGACGCGACAACCCGCATGTTTGCGCCCAGATATGCGATTGAAGAAGAAGCTGCGACGGGGATGGCTGCGGGGCCTTTAGCGTGTGTATTGCACGACTTTGTCGGATCATCTCAACGATCATTTCAAATCGAACAAGGGGTGTTTATGAACCCGGCGAGTCCGAGCCTGATAAAAATCGATCTGGAAATCGATAATGGAACAATCTCTGGCCTCATGGCAGGTGGTTTCGGCAAAGTCATGTGCTCGCGTCGAATTGTTTTCTAGCGTGGCGCTCGCGGCGAATGGCGGGCTGCAACGCAGCAACGACGCCCATCGGGCGACGTCCGAATTGGGCCGTCCGCTGAATTTTGCAAAGTCCGCTGTCTGCGCATCGCTGACCTTAAAGCGCGTTGAAGCATTTTGTATTTTGGGCTCAGAGCAGACGTTCGCTGCACTCGGTGTGGACGACTGCTATGCGGACTTTTATGTCCTTCTCCGCAGATGCAGCCTAACCAATTTGGAACGGGCGTACTGCTCAGATTCCAGACTATGCAAAGTCGGGCGACCGACCCAGGGCAGGCCCTCGCGCCTGTACGCACTGCTTTGGCGCCACCTCCCCAATCCAGACATTCGAGCGGTGAAGCGACTGCTGTGCCTACGTTATAAGATCCCGCACACCCGCAAATCGCACTCCGCTCAGATCCGCCATCTCGCGTTTCCAGGTTGTGATGTCATCCGAGTTGAAGTCGCTCAGGCTCGAATGACTGCAAGCGCGGGCCAAGACTTGCATCAGTTCGACCGACGCTCCGAAATAGCGGGCGAGTTTCTGGGCGCCGACTTGCACGTCGAGCAAGGCCCGGAGTTCGGACTTTTGCGTGGCCACACCCACCGGACAATTGTTCGTATTGCACATGCGTGCCGCGATGCATCCTACCGCCTGCATGGCGGAGTTCGATACCGCAACCGCGTCCGCTCCAAGCGCCAGTGCCTTGGCGAAATCCTCGGCGACCCGCAACCCGCCAGTGATGACCAACGTGACCTCGCGACCCGCCTTGGAATCCAGATGACGGCGGGCCCTGGCCAATGCCGGAATTGTCGGGACCGAGATGTGGTTGCGGAAGATCAGCGGTGCCGCACCGGTGCCACCTCCTCGCCCGTCCAGGATGATATAGTCGACCCCGGCCTCCAGAGCGAAGTCGATGTCATCTTCGATGTGATTGGCGGAAAGTTTGAACCCAATAGGAATGCCGCCAGAGCGTTCGCGCACCTCGTCCGAGACTTTGCGGAAATCGGTCGGCGTGTTCAGGTCCGCAAAGGTCGACGGTGAAATCGCGTCCTGTCCCGGTTCGAGGCCTCGAACATCGGCAATTTTGCCCTGAACCTTGTCGCCCGGCAGATGGCCCCCGGTGCCGGTCTTTGCCCCCTGGCCACCCTTGAAGTGAAACGCCTGTACGGTCTCGACAAGATCAGGCCGCCAGCCGAACCGCGCGGATGCGAGTTCATAGAAGTAGCGGCTGTTCTCGGCCTTTTCCTCCGGCAGCATGCCGCCTTCGCCAGAGCAGATCCCGGTTCCGGCCATTTCAGCCCCACGGGCGAGCGCTGTCTTGGCTTCTTCCGACAGCGCGCCGAAGCTCATGTCGGACACAAAGAGCGGTATGTCTAGTTGCAGGGGCTTTGTAGCTCTTGGTCCGATGACAACCCCGGTTGCAACAGGCTGGTCGTCCAGCAGCGGCTTACGGGCCATCTGCGCGGGCAGGATCTGGATGTCGTCCCAATGCGGCAAGTCCTTTCTCGGCACACCCATGGCGCCCATTTCTCCGTGGTGACCCAGTTTGGACAGCCCGTCACGGGCCAGTTCATGAATGCGTGCGACCGTGGGCTCCTCTGGTGTCGGAACAGCCGCAGGTGCTCCGGATTCCTTCGGTTTGGGTGCCGGATCACCGATCGCCAGATCCCCCAAGCTTGCATGTGTGCCGTCGCAGAAAGGTGCATTGGCGCTGGCCTTAGATTGGCAAAGGGCTGCCCGACCGGGTTTTTGGGCGGTGAAACTTACGGGCGTGATGTTGGTTCCACGATGTGATCCGTCGCAGAAAGGTTGGTTGGCTGAACGCCCGCAACGGCACCATGTGTACGTCTTCCCCTCTTCAAGATCGACCATTTTGGGTTTTTTTGCCGCTATTACTGGAACGTCAGTCATTTCAAATCCTTTATTAAATTTTGACCCATTGGAGGGGTAGATATGTGTCTTCCAGTACTAAATCCTAAGTTTGACTGAGGTCCGTTCCACCTCTTCAAAAGGCTATGGGAAAAAGCTTGATTCCGGCTAAATTGTAACCTGGAGTTAGAGGGCCGTTGCGCTAGATCCACCCCCGTCTTTTCGCAACAACATGCAACATCAGAACAAGGGCTATGCAGGCAGCGGACATTGCGAGTAGCGAAGGCCACTCAAGAGTTTTCATCCGCGAACCAAGATAGGTCGAAAGTATAGTTACCGGTAGGATACCCAGGGCCGTGGTCCAGACGAACGTCCACAAGCGCACACGCGTCAAACCAGCTGCGTAGTTTATCAGATTGAAGGCGATCACTGGAATGAAACGAGACACGAGTAGCGCCAGCGCCCCGTGATCGTCAGTCCACCTGTCAAACAATTTGGCGTGGTCATCTGAAATCCAGTTTTGAACCACTGCCCGGCCAAGCCAGCGGGACAGCGCAAAAGCGGTCAACGCTCCAAACATGGCACCGACCCATATCATTGCGCTACCCCAAATAGTTCCGAAAACAGCACCTGCACAGACGGCCAACAGTTCTGCCGGGAAAGGAATGAAACTGTGTACTATCATCAACGCGATAACCACCAGCGGCCCCCAAAGCCCGAAAGACCGGAGAAAATTGGCCATGTTTTCAGGTGTGGTGACCGGAATGTTCAAAAAATGGAACATTGCTGCACTGAAAACAAACATGAGTGCCAACACTAACAAAATCGAATTTCGCGCGGAAAGAAGCATTTGCTCCAACATGAAATGGACATTTAGGCGAAAACTACACCTTAGCATAATTTGAAAAACTCAACGCCCGAAAAACAGGTGTGTGAATTGCTGGAGCCATGAGTTCCTTCGCGAATTTTGAGGTCCCAAGAACGCCCCAGCGAATTGGATAAGTCATAATGTTCCACTGATCTACTACTGCCAATTTAGCTCGGTTGTATGCCAATGGCCAAGCGCTCCCGGTTAGGAGATTGATCGTAGCCTCGAAGATTACAATGCAAATGACTCCGTCGGGCTCTAGGCAATCCTTCGCTGAACTCGGCGTGAACGTATGCTCTGCGGACGATATCGCTGCTTAAACACCTCCGATCTATGGGAGGGACCTAGGCCCGAAGACCCCAATGGTAATGTTGATTTCTTCAAGGTTGGCATGTCATGGTAAAGCCTCATCTGGAAGGAAATGGGCTTATGAAAAAACTCCGGGCATTAGCCCCACTGCTTGCCGCAGGTTCGGTCTCGATGGCAACGGCACACGAGGCTCCGAAAACGACTGACCTGAAAGCCCCGGAAATCCAAGACTTGTTGGCAAATGCCCTAGAAGGCGCTGACGGATTGGAAGTGATCGTCAGCCACGTCGCGCTGCCGCCCAACGTGACCTTACCCAAACATTGGCATCCCGGAGAAGAAATTGCCTACATGCTACAAGGCAGCGTAACACTTTTGCTGGACGGGGAAGACGATAAAGAAATTATAGCAGGCGAAGTCGGAATTGTGCCGTTGAATGTGGTTCATACCGCCCGTTCCGGAGACGAAGGCGCGACGATTATCGTTTTCAGGATTCACGAAAAGGGGCAGCCGGGCAGGATTTTGGTAGACGAGTAACTGTTTTGGATAGTGTCTCGGACCTTGTGGGGGCTTCGTCCGCACTCCAACATCTAGTGATATTACATGCGCCGCGTGCCGCAACTGATCATACCGTCAGTTGACGATTTGGCTACCCTTCCTAGCAACGCATTCATGTCTGCTTTGGGCTCAAAGCAGTCATCTGAGTCTTTTGGTCAGGTGACAGCTTAGGAGCGGATAGCGGACGTCCAAATTTACAAACTCCTAATTTCGACCATGTAAGAATTTGGCTATCTACGCGGTCTAGTGCCTTCATGGCCTATTGTTAGACCCGCCCTACGGCCATCTTGAATCGGCGAGAGTCGATTGTTCAATCGATAGAAGCCAAATCTCGGAAACAACGGCGCTGGTGGGAATATTGGTGGGAATGAAAAACTCGACAAGTAACTTAGTAAATTAAAAACATGTACTTAATGGATAAAGGTGGCTGGGGTGGTAGGATTCGAACCTACGATACACGGTACCAAAAACCGCTGCCTTACCACTTGGCTACACCCCAACGGTGAGCGGCTATCTACGACTGATGTTTATCAGGTTCAAGAGGTTTTCAGTAAAAATCGATACCGCTGAAGAAATATTTTCAAGCCCTCAACCTTTCATCAGATACGGGCAAAGTATCAGTCTTCAAATTTCCACGCAAAGGATCGAGCGAGCCGTATGGTAGGCGTTTACTGACGGCAACTATTGCGTATGTCGAAACTTAAGACCTGCGGCTTGATGATAACGAATAAATCACGGGATACGGATTGGAAAGGAACGCGGTTTCTAAGAAATGCCCACTATTCCCTAACTTCGGATTGTTCCACACCCCAAAGGTTGGCTTTGAGTGTCCAGCCCCGATATCCTCCGGCGGAGATGCGGCACCAATCAATCGTGCAAGAGCCTAGCCTTGCCACCACTCCTGACTCGAAATGCGCGTTGACCTGTGAATTAGGGTCTGGCGTGGCGTAAATCGGCAGCAAGTCCGGTTCGATCAATACGGTTCGCACTCCTGAAAGCAGCGCATAATGCACCCAGCCCCCAGCGCCGTCACGATCCTGAACCTTACGCCAGTTGCCATACTCCGCTGTTATCTGCAGTGGCATCCCGCGACGTTTGAATACCCAGTCGATTCGATGTGTCAGTGATGGACCGCGGCGCACGTTGCCCTCGGCTGCTTTCATCGAGACGTAGCGCGGCAGTGGTAAATTGGTTACTTGGCCGCGCCTGTCCTGTGCGTTGGCGGCAGATACGCTCAACGCGACAATCAATATACAAATAACCGCCGGAACGAGGCGTTTAATCGAAAAATTAGCAATCACTGCCTGCCTGCTCTTAAGCCTGTTTGTGGTGCTTCGAAAAAAGGTCGCATCTAAGGACATGGGGTTCTTGTGCCCCGTGTGATCCTGCGCCACGATGCCATGGCGCGCAACTGATTGCAAAGCGGTAGGAGATCCGAGGTGCCAAGAGAACGTCTGAGTGTTGTTGTAACGCGACGGTTGCCTGAGGCAGTTGAAACAAGATTAAGTGAGCTGTTCGATGTTCAGTTGCGGGACACTGATGCGCCAATGACGCGTGAAGAACTTATTGCTGCTGTCAAAGAAGCAGATGTGCTTGTTCCGACAATTACTGACACGATCGACGCAGGTATTCTGGGGCAGGCTGGAGAAAAGTTGCGCCTGATCGCCAATTACGGCGCGGGTGTTGATAATATCGACGTATCGACTGCCCGTCAGCGGGGCATTCTTGTGTCCAACACGCCGGGTGTTTTGACCGACGACACCGCGGATATGACCATGGCTTTGATCCTCGCCGTCACCCGTCGGATCCCCGAGGGACAGAGCGTAATGCAAAAGGGTGATTGGGCAGGCTGGGCGCCAACTGCTTTGTTGGGCGGTCGGGTTGGCGGTCGCCGCTTGGGAATTCTGGGGATGGGCAGAATCGGTCAGGCCGTCGCAAAGCGGGCCAGCGCGTTTGGTATGCAGGTGCATTATCACAACCGTCGAAGGCTTCGGGCTGAAATCGAAGAAGCGCTGGAGGCAACGTATTGGGATAGCCTTGATCAAATGGTGGCGCGGATGGATGTTATTTCGATCCATTGTCCTTCAACTCCGTCAACATTCCATTTGATGAACGCAAGGCGCCTGAAGCTGATGAAGCCTTCAGCGGTGATCGTGAACACTTCACGCGGGGAGGTTATCGACGAAAACGCTCTTACCCGCATGATACGCGCAAATGAGATCGCTGGTGCTGGCTTGGATGTCTATGAACATGGCACCGATGTGAACCCGCGACTCCGACAGCTGCCAAACGTGGTTCTTTTGCCTCACATGGGATCGGCTACGCTGGAAGGCCGGATCGAGATGGGCGAAAAGGTGATCATCAATATCAAGACTTTCGAGGATGGCCACCGCCCGCCGGATCAGGTCGTTCCCGCAATGCTGTAACGCCGACTTGTAATCTGGGGAGGAACAGGATGGTGCACGCCCGAGCGCTTCCGCGCAACGAAACCGGTATAGAAACTGTCATTGGCATACTTAAACAGCGTTTCGCAGATCGGCTTCAAACCGGCGCAGCAATCCGCGAACAGCACGGTCACACCACAACCTGGATCGACAACCAAAGCCCGGATGCTGTGGTTTACCCGCATTCGACAGAGGAAGTTTCGGAAATTGTCAAAACTTGCGCTGCGCATAAGGTACCGGTTATCGCGTTTGGAACGGGAACTTCGCTGGAAGGTCACGTGAATGCTCCGGCAGGTGGAATATCGGTAGACTTGGGCCAGATGGACAAGGTTTTGTCGGTTAATGCAGGTGATCTCGACTGTGTTGTGCAGCCGGGCGTCACCCGAGAAGACTTGAATATGCAGTTGCGGGACCAGGGATTGTTCTTTCCAATTGATCCGGGCGCCAATGCGTCGTTGGGCGGAATGGCTGCGACCCGGGCGTCAGGTACCAACGCGGTACGCTATGGCACGATGAAGGATAATGTCCTTAGCATTGAAGCAGTTATGCCAAACGGACAGATCATTCGGACGGGCCAACGCGCGAAAAAGTCGTCGGCGGGATATGATCTGACTCGTCTCTTGATTGGAGCCGAGGGTACGCTGGGCATTATCACCGAACTCACACTTCGATTGCAGGGTATTCCTGAGGCCATAACTTCAGCCAGGTGTTCCTTTCCATCGGTTGATGCGGCCTGTCAGGCGGTGATAATGACTATTCAATATGGAATCCCGGTTGCGCGGATCGAGCTTCTTGATGACATGTCAGTACGCGCGGCAAATGCCTATTCCGGGTTGACCTTGCCTGAAACGCCACTGCTTCTGCTGGAATTCCACGGATCTGACAGCGGAGCAGCAGAGCAAGCCGAAACCTTTGGCCAAATAGCCGAAGAATTCGGTGGAACCGATTTTGCAGCAACATCGACTACCGAAGAACGCAACAAGCTCTGGCAAGCCCGACATGATATGTATTGGGCAAGCCTGCAGTTACGGCCTGGCGCAAGGGGGATATCTACGGATGTCTGCGTGCCGATATCTCGTCTGGCTGAATGCGTGACTGAAACTCAGCGCAAGGCAGCGCAGCTTGGCTTGATGGCGCCAATAGTAGGACATGTTGGCGATGGAAACTTCCATACGCTGGTTTTGCTCGACATGGAAAACGACAACGAAGTTACAAAAGCCGAAGAGTTTGTCGGGTGGTTAAATGATCTCGCAATATCGATGGACGGTACTTGTACCGGAGAGCATGGGATAGGGCAGGGAAAGAAACCCTATCTTGTCAAAGAACTTGGCCCGGCAATAGACTTCATGTCAGCGATCAAAACCGCGTTGGACCCAGACAACATTATGAATCCCGGTAAGATCATTTGAGGTCGCCGGAACAAGCTGAGCGTTGGCACTGCTATGCGAACGATTCCCAGAAAGTCGGTTTTGTGCGCAATAGCGTCGGATGGACTTGGCGGTTCGGCGTTCTGTTCGGCATAAACCTTGCCAAACAGATTTAATCCGGAGAGCGGGCTAATGAAAACCCAAGTCAAAGCACTGGTCGTTGGCGGTGGCGCCATCGGAACCTCGATCGCCTATCATCTGGCCAAGGCCGGTTGGGATGACGTTATGCTGATTGAGCGTGACGAGTTGACCTCGGGCTCTACCTGGCACGCCGCCGGTCTGTTGCCGCTTTTTAACATGTCATACGCGACAACTCATATTCACAAGTATTCAGTCGATTTTTACAAAACGCTCGAAGAAGAAACCGGCCTGAATGCTGGCTTTGCCGTTGTGGGAAATCTTCGTATGGCCCAGACGGATGAGCGCATGGACGAATACATGCTCTATGCCTCGACTGCTGAGACCTGCGGTGTTCCTTATGAATGGCTGACCCCCGACGAAATCAAGGCGCGTTGGCCGTTAATCCGTACCGAGGATCTCAAGGGCGCTTTGTATCACAACACGGATGGGTACATTAACCCGGCCGATGTTACGCAGGCCATGGCCAAGGGCGCACGCCAGCGTGGTGTCGAGATTGTGCGAAAGATGCAGGCAGATGCTTTCCACTGGACCGGCGCCCATTGGGAAGTCACTTGCACTAAGATGATCGAACAAGGCGGAAATCTTGTACCCGGTGACGAGCAAGTGGTAATAACTGCCGAACATGTCGTAACTGCGTCGGGTAACCATGCCCAACGTACTGCAAGGATGCTGGGTATCAAAATCCCGGCAATCCCTGTTGAACACCAGTTCATCGTAATGGACAAAGACCCTGCTTTGGTGGATTACCGTGCCAGTGGTGGGGCAGAGCATCCTGTTGTTCGCGACGCAGATGCTCAATCCTATGTGCGCGAAGAACGCGGTGGATGGATTTTGGGTGTTTACGAAAAGAATGCGCCCGCTTGCTTTGAATATGGCGTGCCGGACAGCTTCCGCGCTGACCTGTTCCCGCTTGATCTGGAGAGGATCGAAAGCCAGTACATGGCCATGATCCATCGTATTCCATCTTGCGAAGAAAGCGGTCTGAAAGACGATTTCAACGGTCCAATTTGCTACACCCCGGACGGCAACCCACTGGTTGGTCCTGCGCCGGGTCTGCGAAACATGTGGTTGGCTGAAGGATTCAGCTTTGGCATTACTGCTGCGGGCGGCACCGGTTACTATCTGGCGCAGATGATGGTCGACGGTGAGGCCGAGATCGACATGGCCTCGTTGGATCCCAAGCGTTATTCCAGCAATTGGATGACTACCGAATTCGCAGCCCGCAAGAACGAAGAATGCTACGACCACGTCTACATCTTGCACCACCCTGACGAAGAACGCCCGGCTTGCCGCCCACTGCGGACGGCACCTGCCTATGACCGACAGAAAGCGCGCGGTGCACAGTTCGGCTGGGTCAACGGATGGGAACGCCCCAACTACTTTGGCCCACTAAACGCACCGTCAAATTTCGACGAAGAAAGCCGTTCCTTTCGCCGCGGTGGTTGGTGGCAGTACGCAGTTGAAGAAGCCAAAGCGATACGTAATGGCGTTGGGCTGATCGACGCGACTGCTTTCACGAAGCATGTCGTGAAAGGCCCCGGAGCGACCCAATTCCTGGACTGGTTCACCTGCAACAAGTTGCCCAAGGTCGGTCGCATAAACTTGACCTACGCGCTGACAGCACATGGCACCACGCGTACCGAATACACGATCGTCCGTAACGGCGAGAACAACTACTACATTGTCTCCGCTGGTGCATGGACCGAGTACGATGCAGACTTTTTACGCAAGGCGGCCGAAGACAAGATGGACGAATTCGGCTACATCGAAATCCAGGATGTGACAAGCCAATGGGGTGTCTTTGCAATCGCCGGACCCAAGTCACGCGACGTTTTGAAAGAAGTTATCAAAGACGCCGATCCGGAAACTGCGTTGTCCAACAAGCGCTTCCCGTGGCTGTCGGCGCGTCAGATCGAACTGGGCATGTGTCCGGTCAACGCGATCCGCGTGGCCTATACAGGCGAATTGGGCTGGGAACTGCACCACCCGATCGAGATGCAGAACTACCTGTTTGATCTGCTGGAGCAAGCTGGTGAGAAGCATGGAATGAAACTTGTCGGTGCCCGCGCGCAAAACTGGTTGCGCCAGGAAAAATCCTATCGCGCTTTCGGTACCGAATTAGGCAGGGACGCGACGCCTTTGGAGGCTGATCTGCCACGCTTTGTTGACCTGTCCAAAGACTTTCACGGTAAGGTCAAATTGGAAGAAACAGGCGTACGCGTAAAATGTTGCACGCTGCTGATCGACGGCCCAGA